>JAZFVR010000307.1:0-7159 GCA_036447835.1 Alphaproteobacteria bacterium
CGCGCGGCGTGGGCACCGGGCGCCCGACGAATCGGCGGTAGCCCTGGCGCCGGGTGCGGTGGGGAAGGCGCTCGGGGTGCGCGGCGTAGACCTGCTTGCCCGCCTCGACGATAACGACGCCGGCGAGCGGCAGCCCCCAGCGCTCGCCGAGCCCCTCCCAGGCGCCGGCGAAGCGCAGCATCATGCGTGAGGTGCTCGGCGGGATATAGAGCGCCGACGCAGTCTGCAACGGCGAGAACATGCTCTCGTGGAGCAACCGCGAGAGCTGCGGCGGGCTGAACGGGTGGCCCTGGCCGAACGGCGTGCGCTCGAGCCGCGCCCAGATGCCGCGCCGGTTGGGCGCCACCACCAGGAGGCGGCCGCCACCCGCCATGACGCGCCAGATCTCGCGCAGCATCGAACGCAACTGCTCGCTGCATTCGACGGCGTGGACGAGGATCACGCGGTCGATCGACTCCTCGGGCAGCGGCAGCTCGGCCTCGTCGGCGAGGGCGACGCGCCGGCGCTCGTTCCGCGGCCACGGCATCACGCCCTGGGAGGCCGGCATCATGGCGATGACGCGCTGGGCCTCGGCGCGGAAGAGGTCGAGATAAGGCGTCGCGTAGCCGAGCCCGAGCAGCGACTGGTCGCGCACGTCGGGCCACAGCGCGCGGATGCGGCGGCGAATCATCCGCCGCGCCACCTGGCCACGGCGGCTTTCGTAGAAGGCGTTGAGATCGACGACGTCCTGCCACATGGCGACACATTCTAGCACGGCCTGGCGATGACGGCGGGCGCGCACGGTGTTATGCTGCACCGGCAGCCGACGCCAGGCATCCATAGGGCATATATGGGGTCCATGAGCGAGCTCGTCATTCATCAAATTCCGGTGCTCAGCGACAACTACCTCTACCTCGCGCACGAGTCCGCGACCGGGGCCATCGCGGTGGTCGACCCGGCGGTCAGCGGGCCGGTGCTCAAGGCCGCGCTCGGCCTCGATGCAGCCGACGACGTCGCCGCGTTCGCCGAGACCCGCCACCGCAAGGACGCCTTTCGATGGCTCGATCTCGATCGATCCCCGATCGACGGTCCGCACCCGGTTCTTGTCGTGCCCGGACGTGATCGGGGCATCCAGTGTTGCGCCGCCGTTGCGATGGATGGCCGGGTCAGGCCCGGCCATGACAGGCTTGGGATCGGAGCGTTGGCGCAATACCACTGCGACCGTCTCGAGCGTCACGGAGCCCGGCCATGAAACTGCGCTTCTCCCCCACCTCACCCTACGTGCGGAAGGTCGTGGTGACCGCCGCCGAGACCGGCCTGAGCGACCGCATCGAGCTGGTGCTCACCAACACCCGCGACCCCAACTCGGATTTGCACGTCGACAACCCGCTCGGCAAGGTGCCGGCGCTGATCACCGACGACGGCGTCAGGCTCGTCGACAGCCCGGTGATCTGCGAGTACCTCGACGGCCTGCACGAGGGGTCCAGGCTGGTGCCGCCCGCGGGCGAGGCGCGCTGGCAGGCGCTCAGGCTCCAGGCGCTCGCCGACGGCATCCTCGATGCCGCCGTGCTGCGCATGCTCGAAGGCCGCCGGCCCGACGGCGAGCGCTCACAGGCCTTCGCCGACAAGCAGCGCGGCAAGATCGTCGCCACCCTAGATGTGCTCGAGAGCGAGGCGCCCGGGTTCGGCGACGCGCTCACCATCGGCGCCGTCACGGTGGGATGCGCGCTCGGCTACCTCGACTTCCGCTTTTCCGACGACGACTGGCGCCAAGGCCGACCGGCGCTCGCCGAATGGTACGAGGGCTTCGCCAAACGCCCGTCGATGACCGCCTCGGTGCCGCGCGAGATCGCCTGAGCCGGGCGCGTTCTACACCAGCCCGAGCTGGCGCTCGAGCGCGGCGCAAAAGGCGTGGCCTATGGTGATGTGCATCTCCTGGATGCGCTGGGTCTCCTGCGACGGTACGACGAGCAGGGGATCGGCGAGGCCGACGAGATCGCCGCCGTCGCGCCCCGCCAACGCGGCGGCGACGAGGCCCGCGTCGCGCGCGGTTTGCAGCGCCAGGGTGACGTTGGCGCTGCGGCCCGAGGTGGTGATGGCGATGGCGACGTCGCCGGGCCGCCCGAGCGCCTCGATCTGGCGCGCGAACAGGCGTTCGAAACCAAAGTCGTTGCCGATCGCGGTGAGCGCCGAGGTGTCGGTGGTCAGCGCCAGCGCCGCGATCGGCGCGCGGTCGCTGATGAAGCGCACCGTGAGCTCGGTGGCGAGGTGCTGCGCGTCGGCCGCGCTGCCGCCGTTGCCGAAGAACAGGAGCTTGCCGCCGCCGCGAACCGCCTGCGCCGAGACCGCGACGAGGCGCGCGAAGGGTGCGCCCACCGCCGCCAGCGTCGCGCCGGCGACGCGGCCGTGCTCGTCGAATTCCCGGGCGAGAAGGTCTTCGGGGTTCATCGGCGGCCACGTTTGTTCCCGCGATCTTCATACAGGTTGAGGCGGCGGCTGGCAAATCGCCCGTCGCCGAAGATCGCGCGGTGCAAATTGCCCCCGCCACGCACTCGCGGCTATAGTGCGCGCCCATGATCCAGGCGGCGCGCGACTTCCTCGCCCGACACAGCCACGTCAACTGGGCCCTCGCCGACCAGGCGCTGGTGAGCGGGACCAACTTTCTCACCGGCATCCTGCTCGCCCGCTTCCTCGGGCTCGAGGAGTTCGGGCGCTTCACGCTCGCGTGGATGGCGGTGCAGTTCGTCAACAGCATCCAGTTCGCCCTGGTGAGCGCGCCGATGATGACCATCGGCCCGAAGCAGAGCGCCGGCGATACCCCCGCGTATTACGGCGCCGTCGTCGTCCAGCAGGTCGCCTTCGCGGCGCTGTCGTTCGCGGTCCTGTGGGCCGGCGCGCAGGCGAGCGGCGCCGTCTTCCCCGACTGGCGGGCCGCGGGCCTGGCGCTGCCGCTCGCCTGCGCCCTGCTGGCGTTCCAGATGCAGGATTTCCTGAGGCGCTACTTCTTCACCCGCGGGCGCGCGGCGGCGGCGTTCGCCAACGACGCGCTGCGCTATCTGGCGCAGCTCGCCGCGCTGGTCGTCGTCTTCGCCGCCGTCGGCCTCGACGCCCGCGGCGCGCTGTGGGTGATCGCGGCCTGCGCGGCGGCGGCGGCGGCGCTCGGCTTCGCGACCATGGGGCCGCTCGCGTGGCGCCGCGGCACCCTCGCCACCGTCACCGCCCGTCACTGGAACTTCGCCCGCTGGCTGACGGCGTCGGCGGTGATGCACTGGCTCGCGAGCAACCTGTTCATCATCGCCGCCGGCGCCTTCCTCGGCGCCGCGTCGGTCGGCGCGCTGAGGGCGGCGCAGAATCTGATGGGCATCACCCATATCCTGTTCCAAGGGCTCGAGAACGTGGTGCCGAGGCGGGCGGCCGAGCGCCTGCACCGCGACGGCAAGGCGGCGCTCGTCCGCTACCTGCGCAGCGTCGCCTCGATGAACCTGCTCGCCACCGCGGCGGTCGCCTTCGCCGCCGCCGCGGCGCCGGTGTTCTGGCTCGAGCTCCTCTACGGCGCGCAATTCGTGGAGTTCGGCCCTGTCGTACAGTGGTATGCCCTGATCTACGTGGTGATGGCGCTCACCTTGCCGCTCAGGGTGGGCTTGCGGACCCTCGAGGACACCAAGCCGATATTCGTCTCCAACCTCTGCTCGCTCGGCTTCTCGGCTCTCGTCTGTTACTGGTTCGTTAACACGTTTGGCGTATTCGGCGCCTTGTACGGCACCTTTATCATGTACGCCATCACGCAGCTCGTGTTGTGGATCGGGTTACGGGCGGTGCTGGCGAGAGTGGAACGTTGAGAGGTGAGAGCGTCGAGGCCCGCCGCAGCGGCCCGGAAATCGCCGGCGCCGCCCGCCCAGGATAACGCTGAACCGCCCCTCACCCGGGACCGGGTCGGCGCGCGCCTGTGGCGCTACCTGAACCGCGAAGGGATCGCCTACTGCGTCGTCGGCGCCAACGGTGACGGCGGCGACATCGACATCGTCGTCGGCGATCTCGACAGGCGCGGTCTCATGCGCATCATGCGGCGCTTCTGCGACGAGACCGGCGTGCGGCTCGTACAGGCGCTGCAGCACGAGCGCTCGGCCTGGTATCTGGTGCTGGCGTGGGCCGGTGACGACGGCATGCCATGCTTCCTTCACCCCGACGTCTGCGGCGATTACGTACGCGACGGGCGCACGGTGCTCGGCGCCGGCGAGCTTCTCGCCGGCCGCGCCGAGGCGCCCGACGGGGCGGGATACCCGGTGCCGGCGCCGGCGATGGCGTTCGTCTACTACCTGGTCAAGAAGATCGACAAGGGCGAACTCGCCGAGCGCCATGGCGACCTCCTGAGCGCCACGTGGCGCGCCGATGCGCGCGGCGCACGCGGCGGGATCGCGCGCTTCTGGGCCAACGCCGATGCCGCGCTCATCGCGCGCGCCGCGGAGGACGACGACTGGAGAGCGGTGCGCGCCGCGCTGCCGCGCCTGGCGCGCGGCTTGCGCGCGCGCTTGCCCCGGACCGCCGCCGACCGCTGGGGCGAAATCAAGCGCCGCATCGCGCGCGCACTGCGGCCCACGGGCCTCGTCGTCGCCGTGCTCGGCCCCGACGGCGTCGGCAAGAGCAGCCTGATCGAACGCCTCGACGCGGCGCTCGCACCGGCTTTCCGGCGCACCCACCGGCTGCACCTGCGCCCCCGCCTCGCCGTCGGCGGCGGCGGCGCAACGGTCACCGATCCGCACGGCGAGCCGCCGCGTGGCGCGCTCGTCTCGGCGGCCAAGCTGATCTATTTCGTGCTCGATTACTGGGCCGGCTACGCGCTCAGGCTGTGGCCACTCAAGGCGCGCTCGACGCTGGTGCTGTTCGACCGCTACTACCACGACATCCTCGCCGATCCTTTGCGCTACCGCTACGGCGCGCCGCTCCGGCTCGCCGCGCTCGCCGGCAACCTGGTGCCCAAGCCCGACCTCACGCTCATCCTCGACGCGCCGGCCGAAACGTTGCAGGCGCGAAAACGCGAAGTGCCGGCGGAGGAAACCGCGCGCCAGCGCGAAGCCTATCGCGACCTCGCGGCGCGGCTCGACAACGCCGTGGTGATCGACGCCGATCGGCCGCCCGAGCGCGTCGCCGCCGACGCGGCGCGCGCCGTCGTCGACCACCTCGCCGCGAGACTGACGAGGCGCTTTGGATAGCGGCGTCGTCGATGTCGCCATCAGGCGGCTGTTCCCCGGCGCCTGCACGGTCGCGGGCCGGGCTTACGAGGTCGCGCCCGAGGGCCGCTTCTGGGTCATTCCCGGCCGCCGGGGGCCGCGCTGGATCGTGCCCCAGAACCCGCGCCACGGCTGGCCGGCGCTCAAGAATTGGCGCCCGTACCATCCGTCGTCGCGCCGGAAGTGGGCGCTGCTCACCGCCGCCTATCGCACCGGAAACCTGGGGCATGTGCCCGGCATCGAAGCGCTCGGCGTGGCCGGCGAGGCCGAGTGGTCGCGCCTGGGGTGGAACGGCGCCGCCGCGCCGGTGCCGGCGGTCTACATCGGCACCCCCGGTCCGGCGCAAAAGGCGGTCGCCACCCTCGTCGCCGGCGACACGCGCACGCCGACCAGCGTGGTAAAGGCGCCGCTCGGCCCGCGCGCGGCGGGGCGCGTGCTGCGCGAGGCCGAAATGCTCGAGCGCCTCGCGGTCGAGAAGCCGGGCATGGCGCCGCGCATCGTCTGCGCCGACCGCAAGCGCGGCGTCACGGTGCAGGAGCCGGTCGCCGGGCGGCTCAGCGGACGGCGCCTCTCGGGCGCCCACCTCGCCTGGCTCGCGCGCCTGCACGGCGGCGATGGCGAGACCGCGCTCGCCGTCCATGTCGAGCGCCTGCAATCCCGGCTCGTCGCGCTCGACGCAGCCGACCGCGAGGCGAGCGACCAGATCGCGCGGACCCTCGACGCGATCGCCGATCCGGCAACGCTCCCCGTAGGCTGGGTGCACGGCGATTTCTCACCGTGGAACCTGAAGTGGCAGGGGCGGGGAAGGCTCGCGGCGATCGACTGGGAAGCGGCGCGTCCCGACGGCCTGCCGCTCCAGGACCTGTTCCACTTCCACTTCGTCCAGGCGTATCTGTTGGGCACGCGCTCCGGCCTCAAGTCTTTCTCTACCCTGCCGCCGGCCATGTCGCAGTTCGCGGAATCCGCGGGTGTCGGGGCCGCGCTATGGCGCAAGCTCCTCCTCTTCTACCTCGCCGAAGCCTGGGTCGAACGGATGGAGGAGGACGAGCCCGACCACGCCGCCTTTCTCGCCGCCCGCATCGGCCGGGAGCTTGCGGAGCTCAAGTGAAGGTTCTTCTGTCCGCCTACGCCTGCGAGCCGGGCAAAGGATCGGAGCCCGGCGTCGGCTGGATGTGGGCGCGGGGTCTCGCCCGCCTCGGCCACGAGGTCTGGGTGCTGACGCGCGCCAACAACCGCTCCCCCATCGAGGCCGCCGCCCCGCCCCAAGCCGACAGGCTGCATTTCCTATACTACGACCTCCCGGCCTGGGCACGCTGGTGGAAACGGGGCGGCCGCGGCGTCCGGCTCTACTATCTGCTCTGGCAGTGGGGGGCATACCGCTACGCCCGCGAGATTCACGCGCGCGAGCGTTTCGATCGCGTCCATCACGTCACCTTCGTCAGCGTCCGCCAGCCGAGCTTCATGGGCCGGCTCGGCGCGCCCTTCGTGTTCGGGCCGGTGGCCGGCGGCGAGCACGCGCCGTGGCGCCTCAGGCTCGGCTGCGGCTGGCGCGGCTTGGCACTCGACGCGTTGCGCGACGTCGCCAACGCCCTGGTGCGCTTCGACCCGCTCATGGCCACGACGTTCCGCGCCGCCGAGCGCATCTACGTCACCTCGGAACAGACGCTCGCGCTCATTCCCCGCCGCTACCGCCACAAGGCCGACGTCGAGCTCGCGATCGGCTGGGACGGCGAGCCCGGCGCCGCCTCCGCCGAGCGCGGCGGCGATGCGGGCGCGGCGCTGCGCGTGCTCTGCGTCGGCCGGTTAGTCTATTGGAAGGGGCTGCATCTCGGCCTCGCCGCCTTCCGCCGCCTGCTCGACGCGGAGCCCGACGCCCGCCTCGTCGTCGTCGGCGACGGCACCGACGAGACGCGTCTCAAGGGGCTTGCCGAGGCGCTCGGCATCGCCGGCAA
>JAZFVR010000308.1:0-3277 GCA_036447835.1 Alphaproteobacteria bacterium
GTCGCCGCGACGCCGATGTCGCGGAGCATGCGGCGGCAGAAATCCTGGCTGTCGTTGGTGAGCCGCGAGACGTCGGCGTAGATGTAGAAGGCACCGTCGGCGGGCGCCAGCGAATCGAACCCGGCCCTGGGCAGCTCCTCGAGCAGCAGCTCGCGGTTGCGCGCGTAGCGGGCGACGTTGGCCTGGAGCTCGTCGTGACAGTCGAAGGCGGCGAGCGCCGCGTGCTGCGCGATCGTCGGCGGCGAGATGAACAGGTTCTGCGCCAGGCTCTCGACCGCGCGCAGCAGGTCCTCGGGCACCACCATCCAGCCGAGACGCCATCCGGTCATCGAGAAGTACTTCGAAAAGCTGTTGACGACGATGGCGTCATCGCTGTAGGCGGCGGCGCTCGCCGTCTCGGTGCCGAAGGCGATGCCGTGGTAGATCTCGTCCGAGACCAGGCGGATGCCGCGCTCGCCGCACGCCCGCGTGAGCCGCGCGAGATCGTCGGGCGCGAGCATCGTCCCCGCCGGGTTCGAGGGGCTGGCGACGATCAGCCCGTCGAGCTTGCCCGCGATGCCGGCGACGAGCTCGACGTTGGGCTGGAAGCGGGTGTCGGCCGCGGCCTCGATCGTCACCGTCTCGATGCCGAAGGCATTGGCGATGTGGCGGTAGCCGGGATAGCCCGGCAGCGCCAGCGCCACCCGGTCGCCGGGGTCGAAGGCGGCGAGGAAGGCGAGCACGAACGCCCCCGACGCACCGGTGGTGACGACGATGCGCGTCTGCGGCACATCGAGGCGGTAGAAATCGCGATAGTGGCGTGCGATGGCGGCGCGCAACTCCGGTAGCCCGAAGGCGTCGGTGTAGCCGAGCACCTCGCGGTCGAGCGCCGCCTTGGCCGCGGCGATCACGCCGCGGGGCGCGCTCGTGCTCGGCTGGCCGACCTCGAGATGGAGCACGTCGCCGCCCGCCGCCTCGCGCTCGCCGGCGGCGCGCATCACCTCCATGACGAGGAACGGCGGAATATCGCCCCGACGTGCGACCTTCAACGCCATCTTTCTAGAACTGCACCGCGGTGGCGAGGCCGTGACCCCGGGGATCGTTGACGAACAGACAGTCGTGCTTGCGGCCCTTGAAGCCCTCGCTGCAATAGGCGACGTTGACGCGGCCGAGCTCGGGCACCTCGGTGAGCGCGTAGCCGCGCCGGCGCAAATCGGTGAGGCGAAGCTCGCTCTCCCCGGGCTCGTGAACGGCCGCGTCGGGAATGCCGCCGTGGTAGATGCGCGGTGCGGCGACCGCCTCACCCAGCGTCATCCCGTCGACGAGCGCCCCCGCCATCACGCCGATGACCGCCGACGGCGCCGCCGCCCCGCCCGACGCGGCGGCGGCGAAGTAGAAGTTGCCGTTGTTGTGGTTGACGACCATGACCGGCGCGCTCGACGTCGTCGCGGGCCGCGAGCTCGACGGCGCGGCGGCGAGGAAGATGCCGGTGCCCGGCGCCATGCGCCCGGTGCCGAAAAGGTTGTTGAGGGTCACCGTGCAGGCCACCGCCGACGCCTCGCCATCGACGACGACGAAGCTCGTTGCCGCCGGGTTCTCACGGCGTTTCGTGGGCGGTGGTGTCAGCGCCGTCGCGGCGGTATGGCGATCGGACCGGTAGCTCGCCATCAGTCTGTCGATGCGATCCTCGGCGATGAGCGCGGCGACGCCGGTGGAGTTGCCGACGCGGGGAAGCCAGTTTCCGCGGTCGGCGACGGCGCGCATCGACACTTCGGCCAGCAGGTGCGCGCGCTCGTCGGCATCGGCGTCCTCGTAACGGTCGCCCTGGGTCAGCATCGACCACATCTGCAACAGCGTCACCCCGCCCGCCGTCGGCGAGGCGAGCGTGTGCATGACATGGAATCCGAAGGGGACCTGCAGGGTCTCGCGCCACACCGGCTGATAGTCGCGCAGGTCCTCGACGCTGAGCGCACCGCCGCCCGCCGCCGTCGCGGCGACGAGCTTGCGCGCGAATTCGCCGCCGTAGAACGCCCCCGGCCCGCGGGTGCGCAAGAGGGTCAGCACGGCGGCGAGGTCGAGCTGCACGAGCTCGTCGCCTTCGCGCAAGGGCTTGCCGTCGCCACGGCCGAACACGCGCGCAACTTCGGCATCGGCGAGCAGGGCATCGGCGGCGAGCGCGATGTCGCTGGCGAGCGCCCGCGACACCGGATGGCCGAGGCGCGCAGCCTGCTCGGCCGGTGCCAGCAGCATGCTCCATGGCAGTCGCCCGTAACGCGCGTGCAGGGCGAACATGCCGCGCACCGCGCCGGGGACGGCGCTCGGCCGGCTGGCGCCGGCGGCGGCGAAGCGTGGCGCCACGGCGGGGAACTCGAGCGCCTCGACCCTGCGCTCCCCGGGATCGAACACCAGACATGCACCGCCGCCACCGAGCGCGGCCGAAGCCGGGTAGGTCGCCGCAGCGGTGAAGTAGAGGGCGACGGCGGCGTCGGCGGCGGTGCCGCCGGTGGCCAGCACGTCGCGGGCGACGAGCACGGCACGGGGCTCGTCGCCGCTCACGCCGCCGCCGAAATCCTTGGCCAGGCCGATGCCGCGGAGCGTCTCCTGGGGCGAGCAGGCGCCGAGCACGACGACGCCGAGGACCGCCGCGGTGCCCAATCGACGCCACAATCCGGCCCCCCTTCGCCGCCCCATTCGTGTAAACTCGAACGCCATGGCCAGTTTCCCCACCCGCTTCGCCGCGATCGTTTCGATGACCGCCCTGATGACCCTCGGCACCCCCGCCGAGGGCGCGCGGATATCGTTGATTCGTGACGCGGAGATCGAAAATACCATTCGCACGTTCGCCACGCCACTGTTCACGGCGGCCGGTTTCGACGCCAACCAGGTACGCATGCACATCGTCAACGATCCCCGGCTCAACGCCTTCGTCGCCGGCGGCATGAACCTGTTCCTGAACACGGGCCTGCTTCTCGCCAGCAAATCGCCCGAGCAGGTCATCGGCGTGATCGCCCACGAAACCGGCCACATCGCCGGAGGCCACCTGGCGCGCACCCAGGACGCGCTTCGCGGCGCCAGCGTGGCGACGATCCTCGCCTACGTGCTCGGCGCAGCGGCCATCGCCGCCGGCTCGGCCGAAGGCGGCGCCGCGGTGATCCTGGGCGGGCAGTCGATCGCCCAGCAGACTTTCCTGCAATACAGCCGCAGCCAGGAGCAGGCCGCCGATCAGTTCGCCGTCACAGTGCTCGACGAGACCGGCCAGTCGGCCGAAGGCCTCCTCGAGTTCCTCGAGATCATGGCC
>JAZFVR010000309.1:0-3838 GCA_036447835.1 Alphaproteobacteria bacterium
GGTCGTCTTGCCGGCGAGATCGACGACGATGACCTCTTCGGCCTTGCCTTCATCGAGCGTCGCGTTGACGAGGTCCAGGAGGACCGCGGTTCGCGACCGGCTCTCGTCTGACCTAGCTATGTGCAGCTCCTTGCAATATGTGCAGCTCCTTGCAATTGCATCGTCGATTCGTGGCACCGGCGGCCACCACGCCGTTGCCGGATCTCGGTCGCCGAGGCCGGGTGCAGCGGCCCGCGTAGGAACACCCACGCCGGCGGCGCCAGCCCGGCGAGCGCCCTCGCCCGCCGCGGGCCCAGGCGGTGCCGCGCGTAGCGCCGCGCCGCCTTGCCCGCCAGTGCTCTATAAGAATAGGTTGGGCGGTCGAAAACAGCAATGGGGACAAGGCGAAAGATCGTCTCCCAGTCCCTCCAGCGCTCGATCTGGGCCAGGTTGTCGGCCCCCATTAACCAGACGAAGCCGCCCCGCGGACGGCGCGCCGCGAGCGCGCGCAAGGTGTCGGCGGTGTAGCGGGTGCCCAGCCTGCGCTCGATGTCGCTGATGCGGATGCGCGCATTCCCGGCGGCGGCGCGGGCGGCCTCGAGCCGCGCCTCGAAGCTCGCCATGCCCCGCGCCGGTTTCATTGGGTTCTGCGGCGTCACCAGCCACCACACCTCGTCGAGGCCGAGGCGCTTGAGCGCCATCAGGCTGACGTGCCGGTGGCCGTCGTGGGCCGGGTTGAACGAACCGCCCAGGAGGCCGATTCGCCGCCGGCCACCCGAGGCCGGCGCCAGCGCCGCTGTGAGGCGAGGGCTCAGGGGCGGACCTGCCCGCTGCCGCGCACGATGTATTTGTAGCTGGTGAGCTGCTCGACGCCGACCGGTCCGCGAGCGTGCAGCTTGCCGGTCGAGATGCCGATTTCGGCGCCCATGCCGAACTCGCCGCCGTCGGCGAACTGGGTCGAGGCGTTGTGCAGCAGGATGCTCGAATCGACGCGCTCGAGGAAGCGCTTCGCCGCGGCCTCGTCGGCGGTGACGATCGTTTCGGTGTGGTGCGAGCCGTGGCGCGCGATGTGCGCGATCGCGTCGTCGAGGCCGTCGACGACCTTCACCGAGAGGATGGCGTCGAGATACTCGGTGTCCCAGTCGGCCGCGCTCGCCGCCCTGACGCGCGCATCGACCGCCTGCACGCGGGCGTCGCCGCGTATCTCGCAGCCGGCCTCGAACAGCGGCGCGAGGATGTCGGGGAGGTACGCCTCCGCCACCGCGCCGTCGATGAGCAGCGTCTCGGTGGCGCCGCAGATGCCGGTGCGCCGCATCTTGCCGTTCAGTGCGATGTCGCGCGCCATGTCGCGATCGGCCGCCGCGTGGATATAGGTGTGGCAGAGGCCGTCGAGGTGGCTGAACACGGGAATGCGGCTCTCGGCGTTGACGCGCTCGATCAGCCCGCGGCCGCCGCGCGGCACGATGATGTCGATGACCCCGCTCATGCGTAGCATCTCGCCCACCGCGGCGCGGTCGCGGGTGGGCACGATCTGGATGCAGCCCGCGGGCAGCCCTGCCTCTTCGAGGCCGCGGGCGAGGCAGCGGGCGATGGCGCCCGAGGAGTGGAAGCTCTCCGAGCCGCCGCGCAGGATCACCGGGTTGCCCGCCTTGAGGCACAGCCCGCCGGCGTCGGCGGTGACGTTGGGCCGCGATTCGTAGATCACGCCGATGACCCCGAGCGGCACGCGCACGCGCTGTATGGCGAGGCCGTTGGGGCGCGTCCACTCGGCGATCACCTGGCCGACGGGGTCGGCAAGAGCGGCGATCTCCTCGAGGCCCGTGGCCATGGCCTCGATGCGCGCGTCGTCGAGCTCGAGGCGGTCGAGCAGGGCGCTCGAGAGCCCCTTCTCCCCGGCCGCCGCCATGTCCTTGGCGTTGGCCTCGACGAGCCCGTCGCGGGCATCGCGGATCGCCCCGGCGGCGGCGCGGAGCGCCCGGTCCTTGACGTCCGGGGGAGCAACCGCCAGCGCGCTCTCGGCGGCGCGGGCAGCGGCGCCGATCTCGGCCATGACGGCGGCGAGATCGCCGCTCTCGACGGGGTGCAGCGCGGTCATCGGTGTGGTCCTCTAAGCCTCTTGTTTTTCCATGCTCAACAATGAATCTTCTGTATCGACGACTGTATTTTCACCACAAAGACACCAAGACACAAAGGATTTCATTTAGTTCTTGGTGTCTTCGTGTCTTGGCGGTGAATCCCTTTCTGTGCCCATCGAAGTATAAGGTGCTGGTGTAAGAATACTAGAGCAGTACCAGATCGTCGCGGTGGATCATCTCCTCGCGTCCACGGTAGCCGAGAAGGCCCTCGATTTCACGGCTTTTGTGGCCGGCGATGCGGCGCGCGTCGGCCGCCGAATAGGCGACGAGGCCGCGCGCCACCTCGTGCCCGTCGGGGCCGCGCACGCTCACCGCGTCGCCGCGGCCGAACGCGCCCTCGACCTCGGTGACGCCGGCGGGAAGCAGGCTCTTGCCCTGGCCGAGCGCGGCCAGGGCGCCTTCGTCGATGACCAGGCTACCCGCCGGCTGCAGGCTGCCGGCGATCCACTGCTTGCGCGCGGCGCGCGGGTTGCGCACGGCGACGAACCAGGTGCAGCGGGCGCCACCCTCGATCGCGGCGAGCGGGTTGAGGCGGGTGCCGTCGGCAATGACCATGTGGCAGCCGGCGGCGACCGCGACCTTCGCCGCCATCAGCTTGGTGACCATGCCGCCCGAGCCGTAGGCCGGGTTGGGCTCGCCGGCCATGGCCTCGATTTCGGGCGTGATCTCGGCGACCTCGGGGATCGGCCGCGCGTCGGGGTGGGTCCTGGGATCGGCGCTGTAGAGGCCGTCGATGTCGGAGAGCAGGACGAGCGCGTCGGCGCTCGCCATCTGCGCCACGCGGGCGGCAAGGCGGTCGTTGTCGCCGAAGCGGATCTCGGCGGTGGCCACGGTGTCGTTCTCGTTGATCACGGGGACGGCGCCGAGGCGCAGCAGCGCATCGACGGTCGAGCGCGCGTTGAGATAGCGCCGCCGCTCCTCGGTGTCGCCGAGGGTGAGCAGCACCTGGGCGGCGGTGAGGTCGTGGCGCGCCAGCGTCTCCTGGTAGGCGTGGGCGAGGCGGATCTGGCCGGCTGCGGCGGCCGCCTGCTTCTCCTCGAGCCTGAGGTCGCGCTTCGCCGTGAGCGCGAGATGGCGGCGGCCGAGCGCGATGGCGCCCGACGAGACGAGCAGCACCTGCTGGCCGCGGGCGCGCATGGCGGCGACGTCGTCGGCGAGGGCGTCGAGCCACTTGCGCTGCAGATGGCCGCTGGCCTCGTCGACGAGCAGCGCCGAGCCGATCTTGACGACGATTCGCCGGGCCGCGGTGAGGCGCTGGCTCACGGCGCCGCCTCGCGTTCGGACACACGTTGCGACGCGCGTTCGGACGCGCGTTCGGTCGCACGATGGTCGCCGACGCGGGCGAAGAGCGCGGCGAGCGCCGCGTCGACGCCCCGCCCGGTCGCGCCCGAGAGCGCGAGCACCTCGGCTTGCGCCGCCTCGGCGAGAAGCGCGCTGCGCGTGGCGATCTCGTCGGCGCCCAGCGCGTCGCACTTGTTGAGCGCCACGAGCGCCGGCTTGGCGGCGAGGCCGTGGCGGTACTTCTCGACCTCGCCGCGTACCGTCCGGTAGTCGGCGGCGACATCGTCGGCGGTGCCGTCGACGAGATGGAACAGCACCGCGCAGCGCTCGACGTGGCCGAGGAAGCGGTCGCCGAGGCCGGCGCCCTCGTGGGCGCCCTCGATGAGGCCGGGGATGTCGGCGATGACGATCTCGTCGTGGCCGAGGCGGGCGACGCCGAGATG
>JAZFVR010000310.1:0-3358 GCA_036447835.1 Alphaproteobacteria bacterium
AAGACGCAACAAGAACCCTCGATGGAGGAGATTCTTGCCTCGATCCGTCGCATCATTTCCGAGGACGGGGAAGCGGAGGGCGAGGGCGCGGCCGCCGAGGAGCATAACGGCAGCGAGCAGCCGGCCGCCGAGGCAGCCGCGGAGGACTCGGGCGACGTGCTCGAGCTCACCCAAATGGTCGCCGAGGACGGCTCGACCGTCGATCTCACCGAGGAAGGCGCCGAAGCCGCCGAACCCGAGCCCTCGCCCGAACCGGAGCCCGAGCCTGAACCGGAGCCGGAGCCTGAACCGGAGCCGGAACCCGAACCGGAGCCCGAGCCCGAACCCGAGCCGGTAGCGGCCGCCGAGGAAGCGGCGCCGAGCGCCGAGCCGCAAGGCCGGCTGGTCTCCGACCAAGCAGCCGATGCGTCGATCGACGCCTTCGCCGAGCTCGCGCGTGCGATCGAGCCCGAACCGGCGTCGACCACCGATCTGCGCTTCAGCGATTCGGGCCGCACCGTCGAGGAGCTCGTGATGCAGCTCATCCGGCCGATGCTGCGCGAATGGCTCGACGAGAACCTGCCGCCCCTGGTCGAGCGCCTCGTGCAAAAGGAAATCCGCCACCTGGTGCGCCGCTCCGAACCCGATTGAGCGAATTGGCGACCGACCCACAGGGGCGCCCGCCCCGCCGCTGACGAGATTCCACGACAACGGGACCGGCGATGCTGGACAAGACGTACCGGCACCAGGAGAGCGAGGCGCGGCAGTACGCCGCATGGGAGAAGTCCGGCGCCTTCGCCTGCGGCCGCGGCAAGGACACCGACCCCTATACCATCGTCATCCCGCCGCCCAACGTCACCGGCAGCCTGCACATGGGCCATGCGCTCAACAACACGCTGCAGGACATCCTCATACGCTGGCAGCGCATGCGCGGGCGCGACGCGCTGTGGCAGCCAGGCACCGACCACGCCGGCATCGCCACCCAGATGGTCGTCGAGCGCCAGCTCGCTGAAGAGGGCAAGACGCGCCACGATCTCGGCCGCGAGGGCTTCGTCGCGCGCGTCTGGAAGTGGAAGGAGGAATCGGGCGGCACCATCTCGAACCAGCTGCGCCGCCTCGGCTGCTCGGCCGACTGGTCGCGCGAGCGCTTCACCATGGACGAGGGCCTGTCGCACGCCGTGCGCAAGGTCTTCGTCGACCTCTACAAGGACGGCCTGATCTACCGCGACAAGCGGCTCGTCAACTGGGACTGCAAGCTGCACACCGCGATCTCCGACCTCGAGGTCGAGCAGCGCCAGGTCAATGGCCAGCTGTGGTACTTCAAGTATCCTCTAGAAGATGCTGAAAATAAATACATAATCGTCGCCACAACGCGGCCAGAGACGATGCTCGGCGACACCGCCGTCGCCGTCCATCCCGACGATAAGCGCTATACCGCGCTGGTCGGCAAGCACTGCATCCAGCCGTCGACCGGGCGCAGGCTGGTCATCGTCGCCGACGCCTACGCCGACCCCGAGCAGAGCTCGGGCGCGGTCAAGATGACGCCGGCGCACGACTTCAACGACTTCGAGGTCGGCCGCCGCCACGGCCTCGAGATGATCAACATCTTCGACGAGAACGCGCACCTCAACGACGCCGTGCCCGAGCGCTTCCGCGGCCTCGACCGCTACGAGGCGCGCGAGAAGATCGTCGCCGAGATGGACGAGCGCGGCCTCCTCGAGAAGGTCGAGGAGCAGCTCCACACCGTACCCTACGGCGACCGCTCGGGCGTCGCCATCGAGCCGTGGCTCACCGACCAGTGGTTCGCCGACGCCAAGACGCTTGCCGCACCGGCGATCGCGGCGGTCGAGGAGGGCCGCACGCGCTTCGTGCCCGCGCAATGGGCCAACACCTACTTCGAATGGATGCGCAACATCCAGCCGTGGTGCATCTCGCGCCAGCTGTGGTGGGGCCACCAGATCCCGGCGTGGTACGGCCCCGATGGACACATCTTCGTCGAGTACACAGAAGACGAGGCCCGCGCCGCGGCCGAAGAGCACTACGGCAAGAGGGTTATCGTCCGCGGCGAGGACCGGGTCGACGACATCGTCGCCGACGGGGTCGAGGACGGAGGCGAATACGTTTCGCTCACCCGCGAGACCGACGTGCTCGACACCTGGTTTTCCTCAGCCCTGTGGCCGTTCTCGACGCTCGGCTGGCCGCAAGCGACGCCCGAGCTCGCGCGCTACTACCCGACCGACGTTCTCGTCACCGGCTTCGACATCATCTTCTTCTGGGTCGCGCGCATGATGATGGCGGGGCTGCACTTCATGGGCGAGGCGCCGTTCCACACCGTCTACATCCACGCCCTGGTGCGCGACGAGAAGGGCCAGAAGATGTCGAAGAGCAAGGGCAACGTCCTCGACCCGCTCGACGTCATCGAGAAATACGGCGGCGACGCGCTGCGCTTCACGCTCACCGCGATGGCGGCGCCGGGGCGCGACATCAAGCTCTCGAAAAGCCGCATCGAGGGCTACCGCAATTTCATCACCAAGCTGTGGAACGCCGCGCGCTTCTGCGAGATGAACCACTGCAGGCCGGTGAAGGGGTTCGACGCTTACGCCTGCGAGCAACCGCTCAACCGCTGGATCGTCGGCGAGGTGGCGAAGACCGGCGCGCGCGTCGACGAGGCGCTCGAGGCGTACAAGTTCAACGAGGCCGCGGGCGCCATCTACCAGTTCGCCTGGGGCACCTTCTGCGACTGGTATCTCGAATTCTCGAAGCCGGTGCTCGGCGGACCCGGCGGTGCGCCGAGGGACGAGCTGCGCGCCACGGCGGCCTGGGTGCTCGACCAGATCCTGCTGCTGCTCCATCCCATCGCGCCGTTCGTCACCGAGGAGCTGTGGGGCCGCCTCGGCGCGGACCGCCGACCGACGCTGCTCATCGAGGCGCCGTGGCCCGCGTATCCGAAGGACGCGGTCGACGCCGACGCCGACGCCGAGCTCGGCTGGGTGGTGCGCCTCGTTTCCGAGCTGCGCTCGGCGCGCGCCGGGCTGCGCGTGCCAGCCAAGGCATACGTCACGCTTCTGTGCCGGGGCGCGGGCGAGACCACCGCGCGACGGCTCGAGACGCACGGCGAGATGATCGCGACGCTGGCGCGCCTCGAGCGCATCGAGATCGTCTTCGACGAGCCGCCCGCGGGCTCGGCCCAGGTCGTCGTCGACGAGGCGACCTTCGCGCTGCCGCTCGCCGACGTCATCGACATCGGCGAGGAGCAGGCGCGCCTCGCCCGCCAGGTCGAGAGGTTCGACAGCGAGATCATGCTCATCGACAAGAAGCTCGCCAACGAGAACTTCACCGCGCGCGCGCCCGGGCACGTGGTCGAGGAGCAGCGCGAGCG
>JAZFVR010000311.1:0-5853 GCA_036447835.1 Alphaproteobacteria bacterium
GACTCCGCTATTAAATCCAAATGGAGCGCCTTTGCAACCCCTCGCGGCGCGGCTCAGGCGGCGAGCAGCTTGTCGACCTCGTCGACGAGCGCGCGCAGGTGGAAGGGCTTGGACAGCACCTTGGCGCGCGGCGCGACCATGCTGCGCGCCTCGACCGCCACCGCGGCGAAGCCGGTGATGAGCATCACCTTGAGGCCGGGGATCTCGCGGCTCGCGCGCTTCGCCAGGTCGATGCCGTCCATGCCCGGCATGACGATGTCGGCGAGCAGCAGGTCGAAATCGATGCGCTCCAGGAGCGGCATGGCGTCGAGGCCGTCGGCCACGGTGGTCACCTCGTGCCCGGCGCGGGAAAGCGCGCGCGAGAGGAAGCCGCGCATCGATTCGTCGTCTTCGGCAAGCAGGATGCGTGCCATTGTGAGATCAGGCCCGGTTGGTTGGCCGGCCGGCGTCGCGCCGGGTCACGGCGGTGGCGATCGAGGTCTCTCCCATCCGTTGTCCTGCGCCGGCGGCACGGGGGCCGTGGACGCAGGCATGACAGACGTGGCAAACTAATCTAGACGCACATGGTAAAATGAATCTAAACGTTCAATGAGCACCGCCAGCGACGAGGCCGCCGGGCGGCGGGCAAGCCACGAGGTGCTGCGGCCGTCGGCGCCGGCGGTCCCGCTCGTCGTCAGCTCGCCCCACAGCGGGCGCGACTATCCCGCCGACTTTCTCGCCGACGCCCGCCTCGACCCCCTGGCATTGCGCCGCTCGGAGGACTGCTTCGTCGACGAGCTGTTCGCCGGCGCCCCGGCGCGCGGGGCGACGCTGCTGAAGGCGCTGTTCCCGCGCGCCTATGTCGATGCCAACCGCGAGCCCTATGAGCTCGATCCCGAGATGTTCGAGAACCCGCTGCCGGCCTACGTCAACACCCGCTCGCCGCGGGTGCGCGGCGGCCTCGGCACGATCGCCCGCGTGGTCGCCAGCGGCGCCGAGATCCACGGTCGCAAGCTGCGCTTCGCCGAGGCCGAGGCCCGCATCCGCGACTGCTATCGCCCCTATCACGTGGCGCTGGCCGGGCTGATCGGCGAGGCCGAGGCGCGCTTCGGCACCGTGGTGCTGCTCGACTGTCACTCGATGCCCTCGGTCGGCGGGCCGATGGACCGCGATCCCGGCGCCAGCCGCGTCGATATCGTGCTCGGCGACCGCCACGGCACCTCGTGCCAACCGGAGGTGACCGCGACCGCCGAGCGGGCGTTGCAGGCGTGCGGCTACGTCGTCCGCCGCAACACGCCCTACGCCGGCGGTTTCATCACCCGCTACTACGGGCGGCCCGACGCCGGCGTCCACGCGCTCCAGGTCGAGATCAACCGCGCGCTCTATATGGACGAGGCGTGCATGAGCCGCGGGCCCGGCCTCGGCGCCGTGGCCGCCCACATGAACGCGCTGATGGAGGCGCTGGCCCGGGTCGATCCCGTGGCCCACGCCGCCGAATAGGGCGAGCCGCGCGGGTGCCGGAAGAGAGGCCGTCGACGGCGAAGCCCGCCGTGCTCCGCGAATCGCGCGATGCCGACCTGGTGGCGATCGCGGCCATCTACGCCCACCACGTGCGCCACGGCCTCGCCTCGTTCGAGGAAGAGCCGCCCGACGCCGACGAGCTCGGGCGCCGCCGCGCCGCGCTGCTCGAGCGCGGCTACCCCTACATCGTCGCCGAGGCGGGCGGCGCCGTCGTCGGCTACGCCTACGCCGGGCCCTACCGGCCGCGCCCGGCCTATCGTCACACGGTCGAGGACACGGTCTACGTCGCCCCCGACACGGCCGGCCGTGGCGTCGGCCGCGCGCTGCTCGAGGCGCTGATCGCGCGATGCACGGCGCTCGGCTACCGGCAGATGGTCGCGGTCATCGGCGACAGCGCCAACGCCCCCTCGATCGCCCTGCACGAGGCGCTGGGGTACCGCCGCGCGGGCACGCTCGCCTCGGTCGGCTTCAAGTTCGGACGCTGGGTCGATACCATCATCCTGCAGCGCGCCCTGGGCGAAGGCGACGAATCGCTGCCGTGACCATCGCTGGCGCTACCCGCGATCTGCGAGAAACAAAAGGGCCGCGCCACCATAAGGGGCGCGGCCCGAGTTCAGGGAGGAAAGCCCAAGACGGGCTACACGGCATAAACCGAATCGGGGAGGAAGGTTCATACCGCACTGCACAAATTACCTGCCGACCCCCGGCTTGGCAACAATAAATCGCCCTATATCATTCGCTTTTTTTTAATTTCTGCGCAGAAAAGGCCCCTTCCATCGTGGCACTTTTTCGATAAGTATTTCGCAGCGCAGCATAAGTTTGTGCCACCCCTCGCGGCGCCGGCGCCCTGCGGCGAGGGGTGTGCGCGACGCTGCGATGCGGTAAAAAACGAAAGGTGCCGGTGCCGCCCGGCCCGCCTGCGCCCCTGGAGCCCACCGCCATGCCGAGCAGCCATGCCGCCCCCGCCCAGTGACGGCCAGTTCGTCCGCGTCGCAGAGAGTGCGCGGCGGCCGCTGACCATCTTCGTCGACGGCGCGGCCGTCACCGCGCTCGCCGGCGACACGCTGCTTACCGCGCTGCTAACGAGCGGACGGCGGCTGCGCGATTCCGAGTTCGGCGACGGCCCGCGCGCCGGCTTTTGCCTCATGGGCGCGTGCCAGGACTGCTGGGTCTCCCTGGGCGGCGGCCGGCGCGTGCGCGCCTGCACCACCCCGGCCGTCGACGGCATGCGGGTGGAAACCGATCGGGCCGCGGGCCCGTGAGCGAACCGCGGCTTGTCATCGTCGGCGCCGGGCCGGCCGGGGCGCGGGCCGCCGAGACGCTGGTGCGCCACGGGCTCAAGCCCGTCGTCATCGACGAGGGCATGCGCGGCGGCGGCCAGATCTATCGCCGCCCACCACCGGGCTTCGCCCGGCGCGCCAAGTCGCTCTACGGCTTCGACGCCGGCAAGGCGCGGCGCCTGCACGCCGCCTTCGACGCCCTCGCCGGGCGCATCGACTACCGCCCGGAGACGCTGGCGTGGAACGTCTCGCGCGGGGCCGTGCATACGCTGGGGGACGGTGTCACGGGCACCGCGGCGTTCGACGCGCTGATCCTCGCCACCGGCGCGACCGACCGCACCATCCCCTTTCCCGGCTGGATCACGCCGGGGGTGTTCACCCTCGGCGGGGCGCAGGTGGCGCTCAAGTCCCAGGGCTGCGCGGTCGGGCGGCGCACCGCCTTCGTCGGCACCGGGCCGCTGCTCTATCTCGTCGCCTGGCAGTACGCCAAGGCCGGCGCCGGGGTCGCCGCGGTCATCGACAGCGCCCCGGCCGCCGCCAAGCGCCGCGCCCTGCCGGGCTTGCTCGCCGGCGGCGCCGCCCTCGCCAAGGGGCTCTTCTACGTCGCCGCGTTGCGCGCCCGAGGCGTGCCCATTGCGGAGGGCGCCCTGCCGGCCGAAGTCATCGGCGGCGATCATGTGACCGCGCTGCGCTACCGCGACGGGCAAGGGCGCGCGCGCGAGGTCGCCTGCGACGCGGTGGCCACCGGCTACGGGCTGCGTTCCGAGACCCAGCTCGCCGACCTCGCCGGCTGCGCCTTCGACTTCGACGCCGCGCGCCGCCAGTGGCTGCCCGCGGCCGACGGCGACGGCCGCGCCAACGTACCGGGCGTCTACCTCGCCGGCGACGGGGCGGGCATCGCCGGCGCCGACGCAGCCGAAGCGCGCGGCGAGCTCGCCGCGCTGGCGCTCGTCGCCGATCTCGGCGAGAAGGTCTCACGGGCGCGCCCGGTCGCGCTCAGGCGCCGGCTGGCGCGGCTGGCGCGCTTCCGCGCCGGCCTCGAGGCCGCCTTCCCGTTTCCGGCGGCGTTCGCCGCGGCGCTCGACGACGACGCCGTGCTGTGCCGCTGCGAGGCGATCACCGCGGGCGCGCTGCGCGCCGCCGCGCGCGACCTCGGCGCCGGCGAACTGAACCGCGCCAAGGCATTCACCCGCATCGGCATGGGCCGCTGCCAGGGCCGCGTGTGCGGCGCGGCGGCGGCCGAAGTGCTGGCGGACGCCTGCGGCGTCGCGGTCGCGGGCGTCGGCCGCCTGCGCGGACAGGCGCCGGTCAAGCCGCTGCCGCTCGCGCTCGACGCCGCGGAGTGAGCACGGTGGAGCGTATCGAGACGGAGGCGGCGATCGTCGGCGGCGGCATCGCCGGCTGCGCCACGGCGCTCTATCTCGCGCGGCGAAACGTCCCCGTCGTCCTCCTCGAAAAGGGTTTCGCCGGCGCCCAGGCGAGCGGCGTCAACTTCGGCGGCGTGCGCCGCCAGGGCCGCCACCTCGCCGAGCTGCCGCTGGCCGAACGCGCCCGGGCGATCTGGCCGCGCCTCGCCGAGGTCGTCGGCGACGCCTGCGAATACGCCGTCACCGGCCACCTCAAGCTGGCCATGAGCGACGCCGAGCTCGCCGAGCTCGACGACTACGCGAGGGCGGCGAAGCCTTGCGGGCTCGACCTCGAGGTTATGGGCGGAGACGCCGCGCGGCGGCGCTTTCCGTGGCTCGGCGAGGCAATCGCCGGCGCCTCGTGGTGTCCGGGCGACGGCAGCGCCAACCCGCGCCTCGTCGGCCCCGCCTTCGCGCGCGCCGCGCGCGGCGCCGGCGCCGAGGTGCGCGAGCAGGCCGAGGCGGTCGCCTTCGACCACGACGGCGCGCATTTCACGATCGTCACCGAAAACGGTCTCGAGGTGCGGGCGCGCCGCCTCGTCAACGCCGCCGGCGCCTGGGGCGGCGAGATCGCCGCCGCCTTCGGCGAGCCGGTGCCGATCGCGGCGGTGGCGCCGCAGATGGTGGTGACCGAGCCCGGCCCCCGTTTCATCGCCCCGGTGCTCGGCATGTGCGGGGCGGGCATCTACCTCAGGCAGATTCCGCGCGGCAACGTCGTCTTCGGCGGCGGCCACGGCGTCGCCGACACCGGGGCGAGCCGCTCCTACGTGCTGCCCGAAGCGACGCTGGCGACGGGCGCGCTGGCGCTAAGGATCATCCCGCGGCTCGCCGGGCTACACATCATCCGCGTGTGGACCGGAATCGAGGGCGAGATGCCCGACGCCATCCCGGTGATCGGGCCGAGCCGCACGACGCCAGGGCTGTTCCACGCCTTCGGCTTCTCGGGCCACGGCTTCCAGCTCGGCCCGGTCATGGGCGAAATCCTGGGTGAACTCGTACTCAACGGCGAGACCGAATCCCCGATCGACGCCTTCGATATCGGGCGCTTCGCCGGAGCGGGCTGCCGCGGCTAGTCGCCCACGACGATCCCGTCGACGCGGTCGGCGTAGAAGGCGACGTAGTCCTTGATGTTGGCGACCTCGGGGTAGGGCTCCTCGTAGCTCCACAGGGCGTTCTCGGCGCTACGCCCACCGACGCCGAGCGTCCAGTACGAGGCCTCGCCCTTGAACGGGCAATACGAGTGATGGTCTGTGCGCGTCGTCAGGTCCATGCGTACGTCGTCGCGCGGGACGTAGTAGACCGGCGCCTGCGCGGTTTCCTTCATCACCCTGGCGCGGCGGCTGTCGGCGACCACTTCGCCGTTGAAGGTCACGCGCACGTGCTCGGCGCAGGGCTCGAAATCGACGCGATAGTCGGGGTGATCGGCGAATCCCGACTGCTTTCGTGGTGCGCCTGTCGCCTGTGCCATCGCATCGTTCCTCGATCCGTTCGCCGTTCCGCCCGTCAACTTGGGGCAACCGGCGGAGAAAGACAACCGCGCGCCGGCTGCGCCCACTCGCTCGCGCGCAGCACGACCTTGCCGAACTGGCGGCCGCTCGCCAGGTACTCGAGCGCCGCGACGCCGTCGTCGAGCGCGAACACGCGGTCGACGACGGGGCGCACCCCGT
>JAZFVR010000312.1:0-3446 GCA_036447835.1 Alphaproteobacteria bacterium
CGGCAGCGCGCTGTGGCGGCGGATGCGCTCGACCGCGGCGCCGATCACTTCGGCGCGCGCGCCGGCGGCGCCGGTTATTCCGGTGATCGAGACGTAGTAGATGAAGCCCGCGGTGTTGGCGATCACCCGCGGCAGGCGCGCATCGTCGGTGGTCGGCGTCGCCAGGCGGATGAAGTTGATGCCGCGCGCGAGCGCCGGCAGGCACAGCTCGTCGTCCTCCTCGGGCGGCAGGTCGACGACGATGAGGCCGTCGACGCCGGCCTCGATGGCATCGGCGAGGAAGCGGTCGTTGCCGTAGATGTAGATGGGGTTGTAGTAGCCCATGAGCACCACCGGCGTGTCGTTATCGCGCTTTCGGAAATCGCGCACCATGTCGAGGGTGCGGCGCATGGTCTGGCCGGATTTCAGCGCGCGCAGGCCGCTCGCCTGGATCGACGGGCCGTCGGCCATGGGGTCGGTGAACGGCATGCCGAGCTCGATCAAGTCGGCGCCGGCGGCGGGCAAACCCCGCAGAATCTCCACCGCGCGCTCGGGATCGGGATCGCCCGCCGACAGGAAGGTGACGAGACCGCCGCGCCCTTCCTCGGCCAACGCGGCGAAGCGGCGTGAGATGCGCGCGGCCTTCGATGCGTCGCTCACAAGCTAATCCCGAGCGCGTCTGCGACGGTGAAGATGTCCTTGTCGCCCCGTCCACACATGTTCATCAGGATGATGTGGTCCTTCGGAAGCGTCGGTGCAACGCGCGTGACGTAGGCCAGCGCATGCGCCGGCTCGAGCGCCGGGATGATGCCCTCGAGCCGCGAGCACAGCTGGAACGCTTCCAGCGCCTCGTCGTCGGTCGCCGAGACGTATTCGGCGCGGCCAAGGTCCTTGAGCCACGAATGCTCGGGCCCGATGCCGGGATAGTCGAGGCCGGCCGAGATCGAGTGCGCCTCCTTGATCTGGCCCTCCTCGTCCTGCAGCAGATAGGTGCGGTTGCCGTGCAGCACGCCGGGCGATCCGGCGGTGAGCGAGGCGGCGTGCTCGCCGCTGTCGATGCCGCGGCCCGCGGCCTCGACGCCGACGAGGCGCACGTTCGTATCGTCGAGAAACGGGTAAAACAGGCCCATGGCGTTCGAGCCGCCGCCGATGCAGGCCACCAGCGTATCGGGAAGCCGGCCCTCGGCCGCCATCATCTGCTCGCGCGCCTCCTGCCCGATCACCGACTGGAAGTCGCGCACCATCATCGGATAGGGGTGCGGCCCGGCCACCGTGCCAATGATGTAGTACGTGTTCTCGACGTTGGTGACCCAATCGCGCAGCGCCTCGTTGAGCGCGTCCTTGAGCGTGTGCGAGCCCGAGGTGACGGGCACCACCTCGGCGCCCAGGAGCTTCATGCGGAAGACGTTGGGCTGCTGGCGCGCGATGTCGACGGCGCCCATGTACACCGTGCACGGCAGGCCGAACAGCGCGCAGACCGTGGCCGCAGCGACGCCGTGCTGGCCGGCGCCGGTCTCGGCGATGATGCGCGTCTTGCCCATGCGCCGCGCCAGCAGGATCTGCCCCATGCAGTTGTTGATCTTGTGCGCGCCGGTGTGGTTGAGCTCGTCGCGCTTGAAGTAGAGCCGGGCGCCGCCGTAGTGCTCGGTGAGGCGGCTGGCGAAGTAGAGCGGGCTGGGGCGGCCGACGTAATGCTTCAAGTAGCCGCCGAGCTCCTCGGCGAACTCCGGATCGTCGCGTGCGACGAGGTAGGCGCGCTCGAGCGCGAGGATCAGCGGCATCAGCGTCTCGGCGACGAAACGGCCGCCGTAGAGGCCGAAGCGGCCGTGGTCGTCGGGATCGGTGCGATAGGTGTTCAACGCTTCCATGGTCGTTCCGGTCTCCTGCGCGCGCCTCACGACTCGCGGACCGCGTCGAGGAACGCGGTGATCATCGCCGGGCTCTTGTGTCCGCGCCGGTCCTCGACACCCGACGAGACGTCGACCACCCGCGCCCCGGTGATGCCGACCGCCTCGGCGACGGTGTCCGCGGCGAGCCCGCCCGAGAGCATCCACGGCACGGGCCACCGCCGCCCGGCGATGAGCCGCCAGTCGAACACCAGCGCGTTGCCTCCCGGCAGCGCGCCCGCGAGCTCCTTGGGCGCGCGGGCGTCGAACAACAGCCAGTCGACGGCGTCGAGATAGGCCGCGGCGCCGTCGACGTCGTCCTCGCCGGCGACGCGGATCGCCTTCATCACCGCGACGCCGGAGTGCGCGCGGATCGCGGTCACCCGCTCGACGCTCTCGTCGCCGTGAAGCTGGAGGAGGTCGAGCGGCACCTCGGCGAGCGTGGCGGCGATGGTGTCGTCGTCGGCGTCGACGAAGACGCCGACCTTCCGCACCTCCGCCGGTACGGCCCGAACGAGCGCCGCCGCCTCGCGAGGCGTCACGAAGCGCGGCGACGGAGGGTAGAATTGCAGCCCGACATGGCTCGCGCCACCGGCCACCGCGGCGCTCACCGCGTCGGCGGCGTTGAGGCCGCAAATCTTTGCCGTTACCGACACCGGGCCGGACTCAGGCGATGCCGCCCGAGACCTCCTCGACGATGCGCCCCGCCGCCGCCGCCGGATCGTCGGCGCGGGTGATGGGACGGCCGACGACGAGGTAGTCGGCGCCCCGGCGCACGGCCTCGCCCGGCGTGACGATGCGCTTCTGGTCGTCGGCCGAGGACCACGCCGGGCGGATGCCGGGCACCACGATGACGAAGTCGTCGCCGCACTGTTCGCGCAGATCGGCGATCTCGTAGGCCGAGGCGACGACGCCGTCGAGCCCGTTCTCCTGCGCCAAGCCGGCGAGGCGGCGCACCTGGCCCAAAAGCGGCCCCTTCATGCCCACCGCCTCGATGTCGTCGTCGTCGAAGCTGGTCAGCACGGTGATGCCGACCACCAGCGGCCGGCGGCCGCCGACCCGGTCGGCGACGCGGAACGAGGCGGCCATCGCCGCGCGCAGCATCGCCGGCCCGCCGCCGACGTGGACCGAGATCATGAACGGGTTGAGGCCGACCGAGGCGCGGATCGCGCCGGCCACCGTGTTGGGAATGTCGTAGTACTTGAGGTCGAGGAAGATCGGCAGCCCGCTCTCCGCCACCCCGGCGACGCCTTCGGCGCCGTGCGCGGTAAAGAACTCGAGGCCGAGCTTGACCCCGCCGACGACATCGCCGAGCACGTTCGCCAGCGAGACCGCGGTATCGAGTTCCACCGTATCGATGGCGCACAACAACCGGTTCCTACCGTCGGCGTGTGACATGATGCGCTCCCCACGGTGCGGCGGTCTCGTCGCCGCCTTGCGAAACGCCCCTTATACCAGATCGCGCCCGAGCGAGATACAGCGATGCCGGAACGCCGCGGCCCGCCGCCTCAGCCCGACTGCGCCTTGGGCAGGCGGGCGGCGCTGTCGCCGCCGTCGCCGCCGTCGGTGTCCTGCAACCGT
>JAZFVR010000313.1:0-4302 GCA_036447835.1 Alphaproteobacteria bacterium
CGGAGCATCGTCAAGCCTTCGCGACGCCGCAATCGCGCCTCCTGGGTCGACCCGGAAGGGCCGCGTTTTCGAGGCCCCGGGACGTCGTCTGCCGTCGCTGGCGATGCGCCCAGCATCGCGGCGCAACACCATCCTCGCCCGCGGCCTCGAATACGCGGTGCAGACCGTGACCATTACCCGGACAGGCTCCTTAGTGCCGTGGTCGGGCTGCGAAACTAGGAAGGCGCCCCGGGCCTGTCAAGCGCGAGCAGGGCCTGCCGCGGCCGCCGCTGGCCGCCGCAAGAGCCGTTCGCCGCGGGCGCCAATTCTGGTATAGAGGGAGAGCGGCGAAATCACAGGGGGAATGCCGTAACCGGGCGGCGACGGGGAATAGGGGAGAACCCATGGCTTCGACCGAAAGCGACGGCGGGGGGGCGTATCGACGGGAGGACCGCCCGGCCGGTCAGGGAGAGGCGCCGACCTACGCGGCGATCGATCTCGGCACCAACAACTGCCGCATACTCATCGCCCGGCCCACAGGCCGCGGCTTCCGCGTCATCGACGCGTTCTCGCGCATCGTCCGCCTGGGCGAAGGGTTGCGCGCGCGCGGCCTGCTGCTCGAGGCGGCGATGACGCGCACGATCGAGGCGCTCGGCATCTGCGCTTCCAAGATGCGCCGGCGCGGCGTTACCCGCGTGCGCGGCGTCGCCACCGAGGCGTGCCGCCGCGCCGCCAACGGCGACGCCTTCATCGACCGGGTCGCCGCCGAGACCGGCATCAGGCTCGAGGTCATCTCGAACCGCGAGGAGGCGCGGCTCGCCTTCGCCGGCTGCCTGCCCCTGCTCGACGGCGACGCCCGCTCGGCATTGGTGTTCGATATCGGCGGCGGCAGCACCGAGCTGGTGTGGATGCGCCGCGGCGGCGACGGCGGCCACCGCGCGGCAGCGTGGACGTCGCTTCCCTGCGGCGTCGTCTCGCTCGCCGAGGAGTACGGCGGCGACGTCGTCTCGCGCGCCGACTACGAGGCGATGACCGCTTGCGTCTGCCGGCGGCTCGCCCGCTTCGAGAGCGATCACCGCATCGCCGGCGAGGTCGCCGCCGGCGGCGTGCAGATGCTCGGCACCTCGGGCACCGTGACCACCATGGCCGGGGTTCACCTCGATCTACCGCGCTACGACCGCGCCAGGGTCGACGGGCTGCGCCTCAGCTTCGCCGACGTCAAGGCGACGTCGGAGCGGCTGATCGACCTCGATTTCGCCGGCCGCGCGGCGATTCCCTCGGTCGGGTACGAGCGCGCCGACCTGGTGGTCGCCGGCTGCGCCATCGTCGAGGCCATTCACCGCACCTGGCCGGTCGACAGCCTGCGCGTCGCCGACCGCGGCCTGCGCGAGGGCATGCTGATCAGCATGATCCATGACGACGCCGAGGGCGGAGACGACGTCTTGCCGGTGCTTTTCGGAGAATGCGTGACCGGGATCGTCGATGAGGACGGTGCCGCGCCGCGGTCGTCGGGTCCGCACTGAGGCGCCGGCGGCGTGACCGGGGGGCGCAGGCGGCAGGGCGGCGGACGCAACATCGCCACCCGGCTGCGTGCCGGCAAGGGACGCAGCCGGTCTTCGCGGCGCTGGCTCGAACGCCAGTTGGGCGACCCTTACGTGGCGGAGGCGAAGCGCGAGGGGTGGCGCTCGCGCGCGGCGTTCAAGCTCATCGAGCTCGACGACCGCTTCCACCTCCTCGCCCCCGGCTGCCGCGTCGTCGACCTCGGCGCCGCGCCCGGGGGCTGGACGCAGATCGCGGCCGATCGCGTGCGCGCCGGCAAACCGGGCGGCGGCCGCGTCGTCGCCATCGATCTGCGCCCCATGGACCCGGTGCCCGGTGCGACCGTGATCGAGGCCGACGCGTTCGACCCGGAGACCCCGGTGTTTGCCCTCGAGGCGCTCGGCGGGCCGGCCGACGTGGTGCTCAGCGACATGGCCGCACCCGCGACCGGCCACAAGGCCACCGACCACCTGCGCGTCATGGCGCTGTGCGAGATCGCGCTGGCCTTCGCCGAGGACGCGCTGGCGCCCGGCGGGGCGTTCGTGTGCAAGGTGCTCAAGGGCGGCACCGAGAGCGAGCTGCTCGCCGCCATCAAGCGCGCGTTCGCCGCCGTCCGCCACGCCAAGCCGCCGGCGAGCCGGCCCGATTCGGCCGAGATCTATCTGGTCGCCACGGGATTTCGCGGCCGCGTGGGCGACGACGAAGCCGAGGCGTGATCGCGCTTGGCCGTGCGCCCGATTCGTGTATGATGGGCCGCCAACCCGACAAGGAGTTGGCATGAAGTTTCGCGAAGCTCTCGCCTTCGACGACGTTCTCCTCGTACCCGCCTCCTCCGAAGTTCTGCCCGCCAACGTCGACACGCGCACGCGCCTGACGGCGGATGTCGAGCTCGGCGTTCCGCTGGTCTCGGCGGCGATGGACACGGTGACCGAAAGCAACCTCGCCATCGCCATGGCCCAGTTCGGCGCCCTCGGCGTCATCCACAAGAACCTTTCGGCCGTCGAGCAGGCCGACGAGGTGCGCAAGGTCAAGAAGTTCGAAGCCGGGATGGTGATCAATCCGGTGACGATCGGTCCCGACGAAACGCTCGCCGACGCCCTCGGGCTGATGGCCAAACACGGCATCTCCGGTATCCCCGTGATCGACGACGGGCGCAAGCTCGTCGGCATCGTCACCAACCGCGACGTGCGCTTCGCCACCACGGCGAGCCAGCCCGTGCGCGAGCTGATGACGCACGAGAACCTCGTCACCATACGCAACGGCGTCGACACCGAGGAGGCCAAGCGGCTGCTGCATCGCTACCGCATCGAGAAGCTGCTCGTCGTCGACGAAGCCTATCGATGCACCGGGCTGGTGACGGTCAAGGACATGGAGAAGGCGCAGCAGTTCCCCAGCGCCTGCAAGGACGAGCAGGGCCGCCTGCGCACGGCGGGCGCGACCGGCGTCGGCGACAAGGGCTTCGCCCGCGCCGAGTCGCTCCTCGAGGCTGAGTGCGACGTCATCGTGGTCGACACCGCGCACGGCCATTCGCGCGGCGTGATCGACGCGGTGCGGCGCATCAAGAAGCTCAGCAACCACGCCCGGGTGATCGCCGGCAACGTCGCCACCGCCGACGGCGCCAAGGCGCTGATCGACGCCGGCGCCGACGCCATCAAGGTGGGCATCGGGCCGGGCGCGATCTGCACCACCCGTGTCGTCGCCGGCGTCGGCATGCCCCAGTTCACCGCCGTGCTCGACGTCGCCGAGGCGTGCCGCAAGCGCGACGTGACGGTGATCAGCGACGGCGGCATCAAATATTCGGGCGATCTCGCCAAGGCGATCGCCGCGGGCGCCGACTGCGCCATGCTCGGCTCGCTCTTCGCCGGCACCGACGAGAGCCCGGGCGAGGTGTATCTCTACGAGGGCCGCTCGTACAAGTCGTACCGCGGCATGGGCTCGCTCGGGGCGATGGCGCGCGGCTCGGCCGACCGCTACTTCCAGCAGGACATCAAGGACACGCTGAAGCTGGTGCCCGAGGGCGTCGAGGCGCGGGTGCCGTATCGCGGCCCGCTCGGCAACGTCATCCACCAGCTCGTCGGCGGCCTGCGCGCGGCGATGGGCTACACCGGAAACTCCACCATCGCCGAGATGAAGGGCAACTGCAAATTCGTGCGCACCACCGTGGCGGGGCTGCGCGAGGGCCACGTGCACGACGTCATGGTCACCCAGGAGGCGCCCAACTATCGCAGCGAGGGCTGATACCAAGGATCAATGATAAAGACCCATAGAGATCGCGTCCGCGTTGCGCCGGAAAGGCTAGGGAGCCGCAGGCGATGCGGGGCATCGTCAAGGTTTCCTGACGCCCTCCGGCGCAACGCGGACACGACCGGGACGGCGGTTTCCCGTGGCCTTCGGATGTCGTTGCCCCCGCCTTGCGATGCCCCGCAACGCCGCGCCGGGCGCGCCTAACCGAACACCACGGGAAACCGTCTCTATGGGTCTTTATCGTTGATCCTTGGTATAAAGGACCTATCACGATGGCCAGGCGCGGCAAGCCCCCTCGCCGGGTCGCACCCGGGGCGCCAGCGATCGACACCGCAGCACGGCCGTGCAGCGGCGGACAAAGCACATGCTTTAGATGAAAAAACACCTATAATCTATTGATATACATAAGAAATGGTCGGAGCGAGTGGATTCGAACCACCGACCCCCAGGCCCCCAGACTGGTGCGCTACCAGGCTGCGCTACGCTCCGATCGCGAGCGGGCGTCGTGGCGTCGACGCCGCGGCAACTATACCGGGGCCG
>JAZFVR010000314.1:0-5557 GCA_036447835.1 Alphaproteobacteria bacterium
CATGGTATGGACGGCTTTCTTGGCACCTACATCGATGAATGTGATGTCGCCCGAGCCGACGTTGCACGAGACGGCAAGCTTGCCGTCGGGCGAGACCGCCACGTCGTGCGGCTTGGTCCCACCGGGCACCGTGCCGAGCACCTTCTTCGCGTCGGCGTCGATGATGCTCACCGTGCCGTCGCCGACGTTGGCGACGAAGGCGAGATTGCCGTCGGGGCTGATGGTAACATTGTGCGCCCCTTTCCCGGTGGGAATCGTCGCAATGGTCGCGAGCGAATCGGTGTCAATGACCTGGACGTTGGCCCCCTTCATATTGGCGACCCACACCTCACCCGCTTGCACGCCGCCGACGCCCGACCCGAGCAGCACCAGGGCGACGGCCACCAACGGCGTTCCCAGCGCATACGATGTTCTTGTTTTCTTCACGTCAGTCCTCCACCTTTCCGATTTTCTCTAAAGCGTACCAAGCACTTATCAATTGGCGCATCCGCACTGCCACGGCAACCCCAAGCGTTCAGAGTTTTGCGAGGCGCGCGGTGCTTCCCAGCGGTGCCCAAACTCATCCCGGAAGCAAGTCGGGGCGCAGCATCCAGGCGATCGTCCATGCGCCGTCGTCGACGCGTTCGAGGCACGCCACGGCGCCGGGTGCGTAGTCGACGACGCCGGCGCGCTCGTTCCCGGCGACGAGGCGCGACACCAGCCCCGCCATGAACGGCAGGTGGCCGACGACCACGGCGTCGTCGCTCCAGTCCGCGATCTCCGCAGCGAACGCCTCGACCGGGTCGTTGGGCGCCAAGCCATGGCGGGCCGCGATTTCGGTTCCCGGCGCCAGCGCCCGGGCGAGGATATCGGCGGTCTCGCGCGCCCGCGTCTTGCCGCTGTGGACGACGCGCGCGGCACGCACGCCCCGGCGCGCGAGAACACCGGCGAGCCGCTCGACGTCGGCGACGCCGCGCGCGCTCAGCGGCTGTTCGGGATCGCGCGTTTTGGGCACCGCCTCGCCGTGCCGCACCAGATAGAGCTTCATACGCCGGGCTCCATACCGATCTCGCGGGATAGCTCGCCCATCCTACCACGGCGCCGCGCGGCGAGGCGGCTCGTGCTCGGCATCAGGAACCCGCAAATCGGGCCTCATCCTGAGCCTGTCCAAGCCTCATCCTGGGCCTGTCGAAGGATGAGGGCCACCGCACCGATCTCCCGATTTTCTCGAACAGGCGCTAAAGGACCTTGAGGTCCTTCGGGTACGGGGTGAGATACTCGTAGCCGGTGTCGGTGACGACGATCGAATCGCCGACCCGGGCGCCGAATTCGCCGGGCACCGTGATGCCACCGTCGATGGCGAGCGTCATTCCGGGCGCCAACGCGGTGGTATCGCCGTGCTTGATCTGCGGCTTCTCGAGGAACGAGTAGCCGATGCCGCGCCCCGTACGGTAGCCGGTTTCGAAGCCGCTAGCGCCGTAGGACTCCTCGGCCGCCGCGTGCACCTCCTCGGCGGTGACGCCCGGGTGGATCGCCGCGAGCGCCGCGGCTTGCGCGGCGACCGTCGCCTGGTAGATGCGGGCGTGCTCGTCGGAGACCTCGCCGACGAAGAACTCGCGGTCGAAGCCGAGCTTGACCTGCTTGAAGTTGGTGATGCCGCAGAAGCAGAGATAGACGGGATCGCCGCGCCCGAGCCTGCGCACGGTCGAGCGTCGGTGCACCATGCTGGTGTCGTGTCCCGACTGGAGGATCTGCAGGTTGTAGATCGTCGGCGAGACGAAGCGGTCGAGCCCCTCGTCGCTCAGCAACTCGGCGGCCTTGCGCGTGCCCCCGGCGATAACCGCGAGGGCCACCTCGTACTCGGGCACGTCCTCGGCGATCGCCGCCTCGGCCGCTTCGACCATGGCCACGGCGACCTGCCCCGCCTGGCGCATCACCGCGATCTCGTCACGGCCCTTGATGAGGCGCATGTCGGCGAGGATGCCGGAAACATCGGCAATGGGCGCCGTCCCCAGCGCATCGCGCAGCCACGCCGATACCAGCGCCGGAATCTGCAGCCGCTCGACGCCGAGGGTGAGGCGCCCGCCGTCGCCGATGAGGTCGCAGAGATGCGTTCCCCACTCGCCGTCGATGCCGTCGGCCCACGGGCGAACGTCGCCTACCCAGGTGAGCGCGCTCACCATCTCCGCTTCCATCAACGGCGTGATCAGCGTCGGCGCACCGTCGCGCGGCACCACGAGCACGGTCGGGCGGCCGAACTCGACGCCGAGGTAGCCGAAGACGCCGGAGAGGTAATAGATCGTGTCGGGGTCGGTGACGAGCGCGATGTCGATGCCCGCGTCGACGAGCCTGTGCTGGAACCCCGCGGTTCGCTTCTCGAACGCCCCGTGCATGGCCACTCCTCCCCGGCCGCCGCGGCGAACGCATCCCCTCGACGCGCCTGCCGGGAATCTAGAGAATTTAGAGCTGGTTTGCCACAAATGCGGCCAAGCGTTGCGCCAGGCCTTCCGGCAGGGGCTCGGTCATTTCGACCGACTTTTCGAAATCCGCCTCGAAGACACGTTCCTGCAACGCCTGAACGGTCTCGCGGTGCGAGGTGGCGAGGTTGAGCTCCTCGTTCACGCGCAGGCTCAGCTTGTCGAGGTTGGCCGAACCGAGACACGCCCAGCCGTCGTAGATCGCCGCCTTGACGTGAGTGAATCCGGGATAGAGGAAGACCCGGATGCCGTTGCGGAACATGGCGTTGGCGGCGACGACGTTGCTGTGGTCCATCACCGTGCTGTCGTTGCGAGACGGAAGGATGACTCGCACGTCGACGCCGCGGCGCCGGGCCGCGACAAGCTCGGCGAGGATCTCGTCGTCGGAGAAGTACGGGTTCTCGATATGGATGTATCGCTTCGCCGCGCGGATCGCCGCGAGCTGGGCTCGGTAGATCTGCGAATCGCCCGTCTTGGTGTAGAGCGTTCGGATCGGGGGGCCGTCGCCCGATTCGGCCCCGCTCTTCGGTCGCAGGGCGGAAATGAGGTAAGCCAGTTCGCCGAACGGGCCCGAGCGGCTCCAGGTCCGCTGGAACTCGCGGTCGAGATCGCCAACCACCGGACCGCGGACCTCGACCATCAGGTCGTGCCAGTCGTAGCGGTACTCGCGGCCGATATTCATGCCGCCGATGAACGCCACCTGGCGGTCGACGATGAAGGTCTTGCTGTGATCGCCGGTGAGCCACGGATTCGATTGCACGCGCACGGCGACGTCGGAGCCGTCGCGCAGGTATGCTGCGATCGAACCCGGCTGCTCGAAGTCGCGCGGCATCGTCTCGGGGTTCGTTCCCGCCGCGAGCGTGGTTCCCAGCCCGTCGACGAGCACCCTGACCTCGACGTCCTTTGAGCGGCGCTTCAGGAGATCGGCGAAGGCCGTCGCGTAGTCGTCGGTGTCGAAGATATACATGCGCAAATCGACCGAGCTTCGCGCGCCCACGACGGCATCGGTGAGCGCGGGAAAGAACGCGTCGCCATCGACCAGGAACCGCATGGTGCCGCGCGAGGCGGTGGTGCCGGTCAGCGCGTCGAGCTTGCGCTCCCACGCTTCGAGGTCCATGCCGGGGCCGTTCGCGAGCGGCGGGACGGGCCCGCCGGTCACCGGCAGGAGCGACGCCGGTTTGACCAGGTCGACCGTGGTGTTGACGGCGAGGAAGAACAGCCGGTGCAACGAGGAGACGGGTCGCATCACCGGCTCGCTCACCAGGCCCTCGACGATCTCGACGACCACGGAGACGACGGGAAACGCGGAGCCGTTATCGGGCGCGAACGCCTCGGTGGCATGCTCGTCGGCCCGATACCCGGAGACTGCGATCGCAGCGGTCGGCGCGGGCGCGGTGGCGCTGCAGCCGGCGACGAACGCGAGTACGGCTATCGGCGCGAGCGCCCTCAGCGCCCCAACGATCGAGGTCTCCCGTAGCCGGTGCGCTTTCATGGCCGTTCCTCGCCCCTCGCCTGCGCCTTGCCCAAACCTGTGAAGAGCAGTGCCGGTGCTCGAGCTCATCGCGGTGCCTACCAGGTCAGGATGCCGCTTCCGAGCAGCGCGACGATCAGGGCCAGGAAGACCGCCCCGAGCGGGGCGAGAAGCCCCAGCGCGATGCGCGGAGCGTAGAAGAGGAACGGATGAAACGGGGCAGTGCCAAGGTTCTCGGACATCTCGTGTGTTCCCTCTCTTCAGGCGGACTTTCCGGTCCGCATTCGGCGCTTTCGCTGTCCTTCGATCCCAACGTGAGACCGCGAGCGGGAAATCCAAAGACTTACGGAGTTCTCGGCGGAGGCGTCGCGGCACCCGCACGTATTTTGCTTGGCGAGGCGGCGAACGGCGCGCATTCTGCCGCCTTTGGCGCCCGTGGCGCCGTGATTCCAGAGGGAGGCAAAGGGGGACCATGCGGCAGCGGGATGACCTGGTGTTTCCGATGGCCGAGTTCGAGCGGCGCATCGACGCCCTGCGCGAGCGCACGGCGGCGCGCGGCGCCGACGCGGTGATCGTCGCCGGGCCCGAGAACATCACCTATCTCACCGGCTACCAGACCACGGGCTACTACTACTTCCAGGCGGTGGTGGTGCCGGTCGGCGGCGAGCCTTTCATGGTCACGCGCCTGCTCGAAGACACCAACGTCGAGGCGCGCACCTGGGTCGCGCTCAGCCGCCCCTATCACGACACCGAGGAGCCCGTCGCCAGGCTCGCCGCCGCGCTCGCCGAGTTCGGCTTGGCAAACAAACGCCTCGGCTACGAGAAGCACTGCTACTTCTTCCGTGCCACCGAGCAGGAGGCGCTGTTCGCCGCCTGCCCGGACGCCACCTTCGTCGACTGCTCGGGCCTCGTCGAGCAGGGCCGCGTCGTCAAGTCGGAGCCCGAGATCGCCATAATGCGCCGCGCCGCAGCGGCGAACGAGGCGGGCATGCGCGCCGGCATCGCCGCGGTCGAGGTCGGCGCCAGCGAGAACGACGTCGCCGCCGAGGTCCACCACGCCATGTTCAGGGCCGGCGGCGAGTACCCCGCGTGCTCGCCCTTCGTCGCCTCGGGGCCGCGCTGCGCCATCGGCCACGCCACCTGGGAAGGCCGCACCATCGAGGCGGGCGAAACCGTGTTCCTCGAGATCGGCGGCTGCGTGCAGCGCTATCACACGGCGATGATGCGCAACGTCTTCCTCGGCGAGCCGACATCCGAGATGATCGAGGCCGAGGGCCTGATCCAGCAGGCGGTCGAGGCGTGCATGGCGGCGATGAAGCCGGGCGCCATCGCGGGCGAGATCGACGCCTTGAGCCGCTCGATCTTCGCCCGCAACTCGTTCGGCGCGGTGCAGGCGACACGCTCGGGCTATTCGATCGGCATCGCCTACGCCCCCGACTGGGGCGAAGGCCACATCCTCAGCCTGCAGCCCGACGACCCCGGCGTGCTCGAGGCCAATATGACCTTCCACCTGATCCCGTGGATCCAGATTCCCGGCAAGGCGGGCATCGGGCTCTCCGAGACCGTGCGCGTGACGCCCACGGGCGGCGAATCGCTGTTCTCGCTCGAGCGCAGGCTGTTCGTGAAGTGA
>JAZFVR010000315.1:0-5094 GCA_036447835.1 Alphaproteobacteria bacterium
CCCGGGCATCCTCATCTTCCTCACGGTGATCGCCTTCAACTTCCTCGGCGACGGCCTGCAGGACGCCCTCGACCCCAAGGCGGTGAGCGCCTAGGGCGTGTACTCATATGTATGCGATTGCACTGGAAGGAGTACTCGGTCCGCCGACTTCCGCTTTTGAGCCTAAGCGGTTATTGGCACATCTGTCAGTTTACCGGGAATTGGCTGGCATCCGCACACTCCATCGCGTCCCTCGCGCTGGCTAGGATTAATGCGAAGAGGGTTCATCCCGCTAACGAATCGGCCTAAATTATCCACCACCCTCACGAAACAGCAGGGCAGCAACGCATGTTCATCCGTCGGGCGCTCGCACTCGTCCTGACCATACTGTGGCTGTGGCCCGCGAGTCTGCACGCCCAGTCCGAGGCGTTGGACGAGGCGTATAACCAGGGTCAGACCCTCTACGAGGCCGGTCGGTACGAGGAGGCCATTCCGTTCTGGCGCAAGGCGCTCGAACTCGGCGAGCGGGAATTCGGCCCCGACCAAGAGATTACGGCTATTTTTCTCAACAACCTCGGCTTGCTGTACAAAAGCCAGGGCCGCTACGCCAAGGCCGAGCCGCTATATCAGCGGGCGCTGGCGATCTGGAAGAAGGCGCTCGGACCCGAGCACCCTGACGTGGCCACAGGCCTCAGCAATCTCGCCTAGCTGTACAAAGCCCAGGGCCGCTACGCCGAGGCCGAGCCGCTCTACGAGCGGGCCATGGCCATCGATGAGAAGGCTCTCGGGCCGGAGCACCCGGGCTTCGCCACAGACCTCAACAACCTCGCCTTGCTGTACAAAGCCCAGGGCCGCTACGCCGAGGCCGAGCCGCTCTACCAGCGGGCGCTGGCGATCCGGGAGAAGGCGCTCGGACCCGAGCACCCCGACGTGGCCACAAGCCTCAACAACCTGGCGGTGCTTTACAAAGCCCAGGTCCGCGACGCCGACGCCGAGGCGCTCTACCAGCGGGCGCTGGCGATCCGCGGGAAGGCGCTTGGGAAAGGGCATCCGCTGGTGGCGCAGAGCCTGGAGAACTACGCCGCCCTGCTGCGGGAGACCGGACGCGGCGCCGAGGCGAACAAGATGGAGGCCCGCGCCAAGGCGATCCGGGCCAAGCACGCCGAGGAAAACCCGGCGAACTGATGCGGGTCCATCGGGAAATGCTCGAATGTCCGCTGTCTGCTATAAGCGAACATAGACGAGGCAGGTCTGAGCCCAACCACCCCCACCGTTATGAGTACACACCCTATTCGCGCCATAAGCCGCCGCGGCCGAAGCGGCACATACCCACAATTCCAATAAGGGTAATTTCAACTCGAAGTTCCGCCCTATGTCACCCTGACCGCGCTGGCGTTCGACCCGGCCGTCTGCGGGGAGGGCGGTCATGCATCATTGCGAGGCAATCGACGAAAGCTTCAGGAAGTGCAGATAGAAGGCGCAATGGCTGTGCACACCGGAGGACAGCGCTTCGATCTATCTGTGTGAACGGCACCGCCAAGCGCGCTGTCCCGACAGCGACTGCGAGCCGCTCGACGGCGAGGCGCCAGAAGGCTAGCCGGGCGGCGACCCCCGCCCACGGCGCCCGCGATGGCTTGCGCCGGCACCCCGTTGCGCGATAAGTGTTGGGAGAACCATGCCCGGGCGGCAGCAAGGTCCGCGCCGGGGGGATAACGCACACGAGAGCTTCCGGGGAGGCCGCATCCATGCCCGTGATCAACAGCATCGCCCAGAACGTCGACGAGATGACCGCCTGGCGGCGCGACATCCACGCCCATCCCGAGACCGCGTTCGAGGAGGTGCGCACCGCCGACGTCGTCGCCGAAAAGCTCGCGGCCTGGGGCATCGAGGTCCACCGTGGGCTCGCCACGACCGGCGTCGTCGGCACGCTCCGGGGCGCCCGCGACAACGGCCGCGCCATCGGGCTGCGCGCCGATCTCGACGCGCTCCACATGGGGGAGAAGAACGACTTCGACCACCGCTCGACGGTCCCCGGCAAGATGCACGGCTGCGGCCACGACGGGCACACGTCGATGCTGCTGGGGGCGGCGAAGTACCTGGCCGAGACGCGCAACTTCGACGGCACGGTGCATTTCATCTTCCAGCCGGCGGAGGAGAACGAAGGCGGCGGCGGCGTCATGGTCGAGGAAGGGCTGTTCGAGCGCTTCCCCGTCGACGGCATCTACGGCCTGCACAATTCGCCGGGGCTTCCCGTCGGCAAGGTCGAGATGCGCATCGGCCCGGCGATGGCGGCGTTCGACATCTTCGAGATCACCGTCACCGGCCAGGGCACCCACGGCGCCATGCCGCATCTCGGCAAAGATCCCGTCGTCGTCGCCGCCCAGATCGTCACGGCGCTGCAGACGATCGTCAGCCGCGCCTTCGATCCTCTCGAGGGCGTCGTCGTCAGCGTGACGCAGATTCACGCCGGCGACACCTGGAACGTCATCCCCGACGACGTGGTCATCCGCGGCACCGCGCGCTGCTTCAAGGACGACATTCACGACGCGCTCGAGCCCCGCATCCGCCGCATCTCCGAGGGCGTGTGCGCGGCCTTCGGCGTGGCGATGGAGATGCGCTACGAGAAGCGCTACCCGGCGGTGGTCAACAGCGAGGCCGAGACCGGGTTCGCCGCGCGGGCGGCAGCCGAGGTCATCGGCGAGGACAGCGTGCGCGTCGGCGCGCCCGCCAAGATGGCGTCGGAGGACTTCGCCTTCATGCTCAAGGAACGGCCAGGTTGTTATATCTGGCTCGGCAACGGCGGCGACGGCGAGCTCGGCGGCTGCGCGGTGCACAACCCGCACTACGACTTCAACGACAACATCCTGGCGCTCGGCGCGAGCTACTGGGCCAGGCTGGTCGAGACCGTGCAGCCCAAGGGCGGCTGAACCGGCGCCCGGACCGTGATCGTCCTGCTCCGCGACTGGAACGTTGGCGATCGGCTCGCCTCGTACGGGTGCAGCCTGGCGCCTGACTGGGAAGTGCGCGTGACCGACCCGGACGGGGGCGACGGGGCGTTCGCGGCGGCGCTCGCCGAGGCCGACGCCATCGTCGCCATGAGCTGGGACGCCGACATGCCGCCGGCGCCGAAGCTCAGGCTCCTGCAGCTTCCCGGCGCCGGCTACGACGACATCGACTTCGACGCGGTGCCGCCGCAATGCGCCGTGTGCAACACGTTCGAGCACGAGATCGGCATCGCCGAATACGTGCTGTGGGCGATGCTCGAATGGGTCACCGGCTTCTCGCGCATGAACGCGGAATTCCGCGCGGACGGCTGGCGCGGCGGCCTGTTCAGCGAACATTCGCTGCACGGCGAGCTCGCCGGCAAGACCGTCGGCATCGTCGGCTACGGCCATATCGGGGCCGAGGTGGCGCGCCGCGTGCGGGCGTTCGACGTGCGCGTGATCGCGGTGACGCGCTCGCCGCTCAAGCGCGACGAGAACGTCGATCGCATCGCCGGTCTCGACGGTCTCGACGCGCTGCTCGGCGAGTCCGACTTCGTCGTCGTCGCCTGCCCGCTCACCGACGCGACGCACGGGCTGATCGACGCGGTGCGGCTCGCCCGAATGAAACAGACCGGAGTTCTCATCAACGTATCCCGCGGCGCCGTCGTCGACGAGGACGCCCTTTACGAAGCCTGCCGCGAGCGGACCATCGGCGGCGCGGTCATCGACGTCTGGTACAACTACCCACCGGCCGACATAATCGAGCCGGTGTTTCCCTCGAGGCACCCTTTCCACACGCTCGACAACGTCTATATGACGCCCCATGCGTCGGCCTGGACCGAGAACCTCCTCGGCCGGCGCTGGGCGGTGATCACCGCCAACCTCGACCGGCTGGCCAGGGGCGAACCGCTGCTCAACCCGCTGCGCGCGCCGAGGGACTAGCGGCGAGCGGAAACCGGCCATGTACTTCGACCGCAGGCTTTGGCAGTTCACCAGGGGCGTGCGCCTGCGCATCGCCGGTGCGGTCGCCGTCGCCCTGGTGTCCGCGGTGGTCGGCATCGCGCGCCTGGCGCTGCTCGGCTGGTTGCTCGCCAAGGTCTTCGAGGGCGAGACTTTCGAGGCGCTTGCCGGCCCCTTCGTCGCCGTCGCCGCGGTGATGCTGCTGCGCGGCGTGCTCGAGTACTGGCGCACCATGGTGGCCCATCGCACCGCGGCGCTGGTGCAGCTCCACATCCGCAAGCGGCTTTACGACAAGGCGGTCGAGCTCGGCCCCGCCCACTTCGGGCTCGAGCGCACCGGCGACGTCATCACCACGGTGGTCGACGGCGTCGAACAGCTCGAAACCTTCTTCGGCCAGTATCTGCCGCAGCTCATCGTTGCCGTGCTGCTGCCGCCCGGCATATTCGTCTTCGTCGCCTTCCTCGACCTGCCCGTGGCGGCGGTGCTCGTCGCCTTCGCGCTGATCACGCTGATCGCGCCGGCGGCGTTCCACCACTGGGACTCGAAGGCGAGCCTGGCGCGCGGCCGTGCCTACGGCGATTTCGCCGCCGAGTTCCTCGATTCGGTGCAGGGGCTCGCGACGCTCAAGGCGTTCGGCCAGTCGGGCGCCCGCGCCCGCCTGCTCGCCGAGAAGGCGCGCGCGGTCTTCCGCAGCACCATGTGGGTGCTGGCGACCAACTCGCTGTCGCGCGGCATCACCGATACCGGCATCGCCGTCGGCGCCGCCGCGACGCTGGCGCTGGGGGCGTGGCGCGTCGTCGACGGCGCCATGTCGATCGAGGCGCTGCTCGTCATCCTGATGATGGGGATCGAGGTGTTCCGGCCCTTGCGCGAGCTGCGCTTCCTGCTCCACGACGGCATGCTCGGCCAGTCGGCGGCACAAAGGATCTTCGCCATCCTCGATTCGCCGCCGCTGATTCGCGACGACACCGGCGCGGACGAAGCGCCCACGCGGCTCGATCCCACGATGGCCTTCGACAACGTCGTCTTCGCCTACCCCGGCACCCGCCGCGCCGCGCACGAGGGTTTGAGCTTCCGCGTCGCCGCCGGCGAGCGGGTCGGCATCGTCGGGCCTTCGGGCGTCGGCAAATCGACGATCATGCGCCTGCTGCTCAGGCTCTACGACCCGCAA
>JAZFVR010000316.1:0-2425 GCA_036447835.1 Alphaproteobacteria bacterium
GCGCAAATGAGCTACGCTTTCGGGGAGATCGATCCAGGATGCCATGTAGTGTGTCGGGAAGGTTCGCTGGACCTGAATTCTGCGGCCTTCCGCATGTCTCTTGTTCTCGAGCACGTACGTGAGAAGCAGGTCGCCTAGGATCGATCTGGCAGTACCGTCGTCGAAACCATCGAAGAATTGCGACTCGGTCAAGCATTTCACCACACTCTCGATGGTAGCTTTTTTGACAGATGGGTCGGGAAAGGTCTCGTTGAACTTTCCCTTGCCGCGGCGATGCCCCCAACGGAACATATACAAGACCGCCGGAAGCAGCGCGCCGATCTCGAAATCCTGAAGCGTTAACGGGAACGCGGGAAAATAGTTACCGGTCCAAATCTGCGAGGTCATGTGCGGACCGAGTACGTTTTCAACGATCTTCCTCGACATTGTGCGATACCCTATTGGGCGACCGGACGAAGGTCGATTACCTGGCCGGCGTTGGAAATGCGCGCAGACAACTCGAACACGGCCTCCTCGACGGAGGGGTTCCACACTATAAGCCGCCGCTCGTCTTCTTGCGCCAACCGCTGGGTGAAGATCGCCAGATTAGCGAACACGTCATCCGACGAGGCGTCAAGCAACTGCGCGCCATCGTTGAGGTCGAGGAGGAGTGCGAATAGCTCGAGTGGGATCGACAGCGTCTCGGGCCAGCCACTGCCGGCGGTGTAGGTAAGCAGCAAGCAGCGGTGTAGGGTCTCGAGGCCGGGTGGGGCGTCGAGCCGCTCAGTCTCGAGGGTGAAGCGGTCGAGCGTTTTCTCGACCCAAAACGCCGACTCGGTCGGCGTGCGCGGCACGATGCGCACCGGCACCACGCTCGGGCGCTCGAGCGCTGCCGGCGGCAGGTCCTCAAGCCGCGAGATGCCGCCGCATACCGCCGCGAGCAGGTGCGCCCGCCCGGCCTCGTCCATCAGCGGGAAGTCGCGGAAGCGGCGGAAGTGCCGCCCGCGCGCGAGCCCGAGCGCGTCGCGCGCGCCGCCCACCGCCTCGATCTGTTCGGCGGTCCATTCAAAATAGGCGCGCCTTCGTGCCGACCTGATCGCAAGATTGGGATAGCGTGGCGGGCCGTGCTCAGAGGTGGGCTCGGTGTGCGACGAGAGGTAGCGGTCGATGCGCGGGTGCGCCTCGAGCGCCGGGTCAAGGCGCGCGAGTTCGGCGAGCAGCTCGCCCTGACGCCACGGCGATTGGGCGTCGAAGGCGAGGTCGGCGGCGGCTCGCGGCGCTTGCTCGGGGCGGGCATGGATGTCCGCGCACCAGTCGACGCCGAACAGCACGTAGCTCAGCGTCGCCTTGAGTTCGCGCGCAGTGATGTGAACCTCGTTTCGCTGGTGCACGGCCTGGAGCGCCTCGGTCAGCCGCTCGACCAACAGGCGGCCGCCGTCACGCATCACCGCATCATCGCTCGCGCCGAGCATCGCCGCCGACCGCCAAGCGGTGCAGTGGTCCTGGGCGGCGCAGGTCAGGCACGGTTGCCAAATTTCTCTTGCCCTTTCGCCGCCGATCAGCCGGTTGACGAGGTGCCTCAGCCACTCGGCCGAGATGCCCGTCCCGTCCCCCGACACGCTGCCGACCAGTGAGCGCAGGTTAAGTTCCAACAGACGGACGTGGGGATCGAGCGCATCGCCGTCGCCGTCTAAGGCCGCGGCGATCTGCTCGGTAAGCTGGGTCGGCCCGTGGCGCGCCTCGTAGCCCTCGATCCATTCCAAAAGCCGCCCGTCGTTGACCGCCACCAGGTGGACGAGGCGCTGTGCCGGCGGGCCGGTATGGAACGGCGCGAGGATCTCGTCCAAGAGCTCGTCGGCCGAGCGCCCTTTCCAAGCCGCGGCTCCGTCGAGGTTCGCCTTGACGCGGGTGCCGTCGGGAAGCTGCGCCTCCCACATGCGCTCGGCCGAGGGCCGGCGCTCGATGTCCAAGGTCTCCGCCAGATGTTGGAGGAGTGCGGTCTTGCCATCGCCCGCGTTGCCGCACAGGATCACCAAGCTCACTGTGCCCGCCTGGATGTCGCTTTGCAACGCAGTGTCCAGACCGGTGGCGACGTATGTCAGCTCAGCGAACTCGGAATCGAGCCCGCGCGTCTCGCTGTTGCCGTAGCGCGAGCCGGGATAGACACACAGGATGTCCTTGAGCCAAGGGACTTGGTTCTCGCCGAGCGGCGGCGTCGGCGCTATCGGAGGTCGGGGCGCGTCCGGCTCGGGGGTGAGCAGGGATTCTACGAGGGCAGCCGCCGCGACGCCGTCCGTAAGTGCCTCGCCGGCGGCGGTTCCAGTCGCACGATCACAGAACCGAATCACTTGCGGATAGCAGGCGCGCTCCTTTTCGGTCCAGGCGAGCCCTTTCTCGTATGCCCACACACCGTCGTGCAGGAACGGCTCGCGACCGGTGATGGTGT
>JAZFVR010000317.1:0-7695 GCA_036447835.1 Alphaproteobacteria bacterium
GCGGGCTATCCCGGCCACGCCAACTGCTCGGAGAACTTCAACGGCACCCTCGCCGAACACGGGATCGCGCCGCGCAAGGGCTGGCCGGCGATCAATTTCTTCTTCAACACGCGCATCGACGAGCACAACGCCATCACCCTCGACGAGCCGTGGTCGCGCCCCGGCGACTATGTTCTGCTCAGGGCGCTTACCGATCTGGTATGCGCGTCGTCGGCGTGCCCCGACGACATCGACGCCGCCAACGGCTGGAACCCGACCGACATCCACCTGCGCGTCTATCCGGCGCGCGAGACCTTCTCGAAAGCGATCGCCTACAGGATGACAACCGACGCCGAAGCCCAGCTCACGCGCGAGACCGCGTTCCATGCGCGCACCTCGGCGCTCACCCGCAACTTCACCGAATACCGCGGCTATTGGCTGCCGACCGCCTTCACCGGCTACGGCGCGGTCGAGGAGTACCACGCCTGCCGCGAGCGCGCCGTGGTGATCGACCTGTCGCCGTTGCGCAAGTTCGAGGTCGTCGGCCCCGACGCCGAGGAGCTCATGCAACGCACGCTGACGCGCAACGTGCGCCGGCTCGCGGTGGGCCAGGTCGTCTATTCGGCGATGTGCAACGAAACCGGCGGCATGCTCGACGATGGCACGCTGTTCCGCCTCGGGCCCGACAACTTCCGCTGGATCGGCGGCGACGACTACGGCGGCATCTGGCTGCGCGAGCAGGCCGAGCGGATGGGCCTCAACGTGTGGGTCAAGAGCTCGACCGACGAGCTCCACAACATCGCCGTGCAGGGACCGAAGAGCCGCGACATCCTCAAGGCCGTCGTCTGGACGCGGCCCGACCAGCCGGCGCTCGACGAGATCGCCTGGTTCCGTTTCACCATCGGGCGCATCGGCGATTACGACGGCGTGCCGGTGCTCGTCTCGCGCACCGGCTACTCGGGCGAGCTCGGCTACGAGGTCTGGTGCCACCCCAAGGACGCCTGCGCGGTGTGGGACGCGGTGTGGGAGGCGGGAGAGCCGCACGGCATCGCGCCGCTCGGCCTCGAGGCGCTGGACATGCTGCGCATCGAAGCGGGGCTGATCTTCGGCGGCTACGAATTCGACGACCAGACCGACCCGTTCGAGGCGGGTATCGGCTTCACCGTGGCGCTCAAGTCGAAGGCGAACGAGGACTTCGTCGGCAAGGAGGCGCTGATGCGCCGCAAGGAGCACCCGGGCCGCGTGCTCGTCGGCCTCGAGCTCGCCGGCAACGAGCCGGCGGCGCACGGCGACAGCGTGCGTGTCGGGCGCAGCCAGGTTGGCGTCGTCACCAGCGGCACGCGCTCACCGCTTCTCAAGAAAAACATCGCGCTGTGCCGCATGGCGGTCGAGCACGCGCAAATCGGAACGCAAGTCGAGGTCGGCAAGATCGACGGCCACCAGAAGCGCATCCCGGCGACCGTCGTGCGCTTCCCCTTCTACGACCCGGACAAGGCCCGGCCGCGGTCGTGAATCGAAGCGCATATCGGTGGCCCGCGGCGCCGGCGGCCTTGCCAAGGGCATTTGCGTATCCCCCGCAGGCGCCTATCATGTGAAGGAGACATCGGGAGGAACCGACACATGCCGAAGCGCCAGCCGATCACCGGGCCGTTCGCGTGGCGCGGCGCCGACCTCGCCGCGTCGGGCGCGTGGACGCGCGAGCTCGCGCCCGAGGCGGTCGCCGAGATCGACGCCGCATTGCGCGCGGCGCAATCGCGCGGCCTCGCCTGGCGCGACGTCACCCGCGAAGACTTCCCGCTGCCGGCATTCTCCGGGGCGCTCGCCGCGATCTCCGACGAGCTCGAGAACGGGCTCGGCTTCGTGCGTCTGCGCGGCTTTCCCGTCGAGCGCTACTCGGAAGACGAGCTCAGGCTGATCTTCTGGGGCATCGGCACCCATCTCGGCACCGCGCTCTGCCAGAGTACCGCCGGCGAGCTCATCGGCGAGGTTTGCGACGAGGTGCGTGCCTACGGCGCGGTGCGCGAGGCGGCGCGCACGGCGGACGACCCCGATCTGCCGAAATCGTCGCGGGTGCGGTCGCGCTCGAACGGGCCGCTGCGCTTCCATACCGACCGCTGCGACGTGATCGGTCTTCTGTGCATGCGCGCCGCGCGCTCGGGCGGCGTCAGCAGGATCGTCAGCGCGGTCACCGTGCACAACGAGATCCTGGCGCGCCGGCCCGACCTGCTCGAGCTCCTTTACGGCGACTATCCGCGCAGCCGCCACGGCGAGGAGAAGGGCGGCGCGAGCGCGGTCTACATGCTCCCCGTCTTCGCCGTCCACGAGGGGCGCTTCACCACGCATTACTCGCGCACCTTCGTCGAGGTCGCGCAGCATCTGCCCGGCGTGCCCCGGCTCACGCCGGCGCAGGACGAGGCGCTCGACCTCCTCGCCGAGGTCGCCGAGGAGCAGTGCCTCGAGACGCCGTTTGCGCCCGGCGACATGCAGTTTCTCAACAACCACGTCATCTACCACGCGCGCACCGCCTTCGAGGACGACGCGGCCGGCCACGACCGGCTGCTCTACCGCCTTTGGCTCGCCATGCCCAACAGCCGGGCATTGCCGGCGAACCACGCGGTGCTGTGGGGGAACACGCAAGCCGGCGCCGTGCGCGGCGGCATCGCCCAGGCGACCCAATAGGCAAGGACGCATTCGCATAGAAAAGGCCGCCCGGCGGTGCGGGCGGTCCTTCGTTCAAGCGCCAGATGCGCCGGAGCGCGCTAAAGCTCAGTCGCCGGCGTCGGCGAGCAGCTTCTCGGCGAGCGCCTTCTTGGCGTCCGCGTCGAGCTTCTTGATCTCGTTGTGGAGCACGCGCTCGTTGACCGACTGGTTCCAGTAGTCGAGCGAATCGAAGCCGAGCAGCGCCGACTTGCCGACGAACTGGCGCAGCACCTCGTTGGTCGGGCCCATGACCCAGCCGGCCTTGCCGTCGCGCAAATACCGCTCGATGCCCAGCGCCGGCTTGTAGCCGGTGCCGCCGCAGGCGTGCAGCATCTTGTCGGAGACGTGGGCGACGTTCTTGGCGGCGGCGAACTTAACCTGCCACATCCAGTGCAGCACCGTCGCGCGCGGCAGGACCGCCACGTCGCCCTTGTGGATCGACCAGTCGCAGCCGTTGGTGAGGTCGTCCATCGCCTTGCCCATCTGGAAGGTCATGGCGCGCGAGGTATTGGTGTCGATGATCGCCTCGCCCACGTAGTCCTGGATCGTCGGGTAATCGGCGACGCGCAGGCCGACGTCGGCGTGCGTCTTGCGCGTGGTGTGCATGACGGTGATGTCGATCATGCCGAGCGCGATGCCGTTCCAGCACGACGACGAGCACAGCAGGAAGAACGGGTCGACCGCCTCGTCGTTCGACGACGCGCCGTCGCCGATGGGTCCGACCATGCGATCCTCGGGGACGACGACGTTGTCGACCAGCAGCGTCCCCGACTGGTTGCCGCGCATACCCATGCCGTCCCATTTCGCGGGCTCGGCGATGACCTCGTCGCCCATGCAGAGGAAGACCGAGAGGTTCGAGTAGTCGCCGTCGAAGTCGGGGCTGGTGGTCTGCAGCACGTACCAGTCTGCGAAGCCGCCCGAGGTCGTCCACGACGACTTCTTGAGCACCTTCCAGCCGTCCTCGACGCGCTCGGCGCCGGACGAGAGCGGATACCAGAAGTGCGAGCCGGTCTCGGGGTCGGAATAGGACAGGGTGCCGATGAAGACATCCGTGTCGAGACGCTTCATCACCTTCTGGAGCGCCGGGTTGTCGTGCGCCCGGAGCATGGTCGCCGCCACGGCGCCGATATGCATGGTGTAGCACATGGCGGTCGAGGCGCAGCCGTAGCGTGCGATCGTCTCGACCGCCATCGCCGCGCAGACGTGGTTCTCGCCGAGGCCGCCCCACTCCTTCGGCACCAACAGGCCGAGCAGGCCGAGCGACGCCATGGCCTCGAAGTTCTTGCGCGGGAACAACAGTTTCTTGTCGGACTCGACGGCGTTCTCGCGCAGCGTCGTCTGGCACAGATCGATCAGCTTGGACTGAAGCTCCTGTTGGGCCGGGGTGAGAAGCCACTGCGGGTCGTATTCGTATCCCAGACCCCAGAACTCCTCGGAACCCCACATCTTGGTGTCGGTCATGGTCACCCCTGGTCGTTAGTGTGTCGTTTGTGTTGTGTGAAAGCCCTGACGCGGTGCGCCCCGTTTCCCGATTCTTATATCACCGCCCAGCGGCGGGCAAGCGAGTAGCGACCAAACGCGAACCAAACTAAACCAATTCCACACCAATAGTCGCCGACGAGGATACTTGCCGAATACGCCAGAGACGGCTTGACAGGCCCGAGACCAGCCGATATCCGTTACGTTCAAGTGAACAAAAACATTACGAATTCTCGAGGGCGAACGCGCCTTTGCGGCGCCTGAATTCGGCAAATCTGTACTCATCGCCCTTTCGATTTACGGACGTTGCCGGGCGTCACGATCTGGGAGGAACGACCATGTCCAAGGGATTCAGCCGCAGAAGGTTTCTGGGCACCACCGCCGCCGGTGTGGCGGCCGTTACGGCCGCGCCGCGCATCGGCCTGGGCGCGTCGAAGACCGTCAAGGTCGGCTTCAACGCGCCGCTCACGGGTGAAGTCGCGGGCTGGGGGCTGCCCGGCCTCAACGGGTGCGAGATCTGGGCCGAGGAAGTCAACGCCGCGGGCGGCATCAGCGCCGGCGGCGACGCTTACACGGTCGAGCTCGTGCCCTTCGACAACGAGTATCTGAGCGACAAGGCGCTGCAGGGCGCCAAGAAGCTCGTGCTCGAGGACGACGTCAAGATCATCCTCATGCTCGGCGGCACCGACGCCGCGGGTGCGGTGCCGTGGATGACGCGCAAGAAGATGCTGTCGACGACGCTGCTCCCCAGCGACCTCACACCCGACACCAAGTATCACCTGGCGCCGTGCGAGGTGCACCCGATCTACAACGTCACCGGCGTGCAGTGGCTGGCCGAGAACCGGCCCGATCTCAAGACCGCCGCGATCTGCGCCCAGGACGACGAGCTCGGTCGGCCGTCGGTGGCCACCTACCGGGCGGCGTTCGAGGCGGCGGGCGTCGACGTCGTCTACGACAAGTTCTTCGACATCAACACCACCGACTTCGCACCCATCGTCACCGCGATGCTGGCTGCGGACCCCGACATCCTGTGCCTCGACACCGCCTATCCGGACTTCGTCAACCTGATCACCGAACAGGCGTATCTGCAGGGCTTCAAGGGGCAGATCGTCTCGTGCACCTTCGACTTCTACCCGCAGGTGATCGAGAAGACGAGCAAGACCTTCGTCGAAGGCTTCATCTTCCAGTTTCCCGACTTCGACGACCCCGCGCTCAACGCGGCGCACATCAACTTCAAGGATCCCAACGGCTTCTTCGCCAAGTACAGCGAGCGCTACCCGGGAACCTGGAGCGCGGTTTCGTGGGAGTACGCCTCGATCCTCGAGCTGTGGAAGGCGGCGGTCGAGAAGGCGGGCAGCGTCGAGCCGATGCCGGTGTTCGACGCCATGAAGGAGGGCGGCCGCGCGCCGCACGCCTTCGGCGATTCGTCATGGTGGGGCGAGGAGCTGTTCGGCATCGACAACGCGCTCGTCGGCAACTGGCCGGTGGTGCAGGTGAAGGACGGCAAGGCCACGATCGTCGAGTACAAGGACATCACCGAGTGGTGGGCCAAGAACAAGAAGATCATGGTCAAGCACTTCGAGGCCCTCGGCGAGATGTGGTACCAGCGCACGTAACCGATTTGCGCGGCGGATGGCGGCCCTCGGGCCGCGGGCGCGTTATTGACACGAGGGGGAACCGGGGCACCACCTGCTCCGGTTCTTCTCTGCCGGGTTGAGGCCCGTATGTTCGAGCTCATCGTCCAGACCATCGTCAACGCGCTCGTGGCGAGCAGCTTCGCCGCGGTGATGGCGGTGGGCCTGGTGCTCATCTTCGGCGTCATGCAGATCATCAACTTCGCCCACGGCGAGCTCTACATGTCCGGGGCGTATTCGGTCTGGTACCTGTACGCCGTGTTGGGGTGGCCGTTCTTCGCCGCGGTGATCGCGGCGATGGTCATCGTGGCGCTCATCGCGATGGTGATGGAGCGCCTGCTGTTCCGACCCATGCGCGGCAATCCGCTCGGCGGCCTCATCATGTCGGTCGGCGCGCTCTTCATCCTCCAGGTGGTGGCGGCTGACCTCTTCGGCGTCGGCTTGATGAAGCACATTCCCCCGGCCTTTCCGGGGACCGTCGAAGTGCTGGGAATCGAAGGCGTCACCGTGCCGTGGCAACGCGTCGTCGTCATCGCGGTCGCCGTGGTGCTGCTCACCGCGCTGTGGCTGTTCCTGCACCGCACGCGCTTCGGCTGGGCGCTGCGCGCCTGCGCCCAGGACCCCGAAGCGGCGGCGCTGCAGGGGATCAACATCCGCAGGGTGGCGCTGGTGGCGATGGGGCTCGGCGGCGCGCTCGCGGGCGGCGCCGGCGGAATAATGGCACCGCTCGTCCAGGTCTATCCCTACATGGGCCACGCGGCGATCGTCACCGCCTTCATCGTCATCATCGTCGGCGGCATCGGCAGCCTCGAGGGCGCGGTGCTGGCGGCGGTGCTCTACACCTTCTTCCACACCTTCGTCACCACCTTCGTCGACGGCACCATCGCCAGCATCCTCGGCCTCGTGCTGATGCTGGTGGTGCTGGTGATCCGGCCCGAGGGGCTGATGGGGACGCGCCAGAGGGTGTGATGGCGGACCTCGACAGCCCGTGGATCAGGAGGGCGGGGCTCGCCGCGGTCTTCGCGCTTCTCGTGGCGCTGCCGTTCATGGTCAGGCCGTACCTCTACGGCGTGCTCATCGGGCTCCTGATCAACGTCATCGTGGTGGTGAGCTACCGGCTGATCACGACCACCGGCGAGTGGTCGCTCGGCCATGTGGTGATGATGGGGGCGGGCGGCTACACCAGCGCGCTGCTGGTCAAGAATCTCGACGTGTCGTTCTGGCTCAGCGCACCGGCGGGCGGCGCCGCCGCGGCGGCGGTCGCTTTCCTGCTGAGTTTTCCGCTCTTTCGCATGAAGGGCTTCTACTTCCTCATCGGCTCGTTCGCCGCGGGGGAGGCGTTGCGCCTCACCTGGAACCGCTTCCGCTATCCTTTCGGCGGCCCCGGGGGGTTGAGCTCGATCTTGCCGCCGCTCGCCGAGCTGCCGGGCCTGGGCGAGATCGACTTCATCGAGGAGATTCCATACTATTTCCTCGTCCTCGTCGTCATGCTGGCGTCGCTGTGGGTGATGTACCGGCTCGAACGTTCGCGCATCGGCCTCACCCTGCACGCCATCCACTGGCAGGACGCGCTCGCCGAGGCGGTCGGCGTCGACACCTGGCGCTACCGCACGCTCGCCTTCGTCACCGCGTCGTTCTTCGTCGGCATCGCCGGGGCGCTGCTGGCGCACTACCTGGGCACGATCAACCCCAACCAGTTCAGCCTGTCGGTGATGCTCTACGTGCTGGTGTGGGTGATCGTCGGCGGCAGCGCCACCTTCGCCGGGCCGATCATCGGCGTCACCGTGCTCACGGTCATCGACACCGCGCTGCGCAACGTGCCGGCGGTGGGCGCGCACCGGCCGGCGATCTACGGCCTCATCCTCATCCTCACGATGCTGTTCCTGCCCGACGGCCTCGAGAC
>JAZFVR010000318.1:0-2256 GCA_036447835.1 Alphaproteobacteria bacterium
GCCGAAACCGGGGAAGACGGCGAGGAGATCCGCCTGCGGGCGCTGGTGTGCATGCCGGACGGGTCCGCGGCGCACCGCGCCGAGCGGCGCGGGTCCTTGGCCGATGCCGTGGCGCTTGGCCGCGAGGTGGGCGCGGAGCTGCGCGCCGCCGCCGGTCCGGCGTTCTTCGCCGCGCTCGCCGGTTGGTGAGCAAGAGCAAGGGAAAGGAGAAGGCGCCGATGCGCGTGCTCGTGACCCGGCCGGAAGACGACGCCCGTTCTCTCGTCGCGGCGCTCGAGGCGCGCGGCCACGAGGCGCTGGTCGCGCCCATGCTGACCATCGCCCCGGCGCCGGGGGTCGAGGCCCCGCTCGATCTGGACGGCGTCCAGGCGCTGGTCTTTACCAGCGCCAACGGCGCGCGCGTCTTCGCCCGGCTGTCCGATGAGCGCGACCTGCCGGTCTTCACCGTGGGCGATGCCAGCGCCGCGGCCGCGCGCGCCGCCGGCTTCGCGCGCGTCGACAGCGCCGGCGGCGACGTCGAGGACTTGGCGCGCCTGATCGTCATGCGCCTCGTGCCCGGGGACGGCGCGCTCTACCAGGCCGCCGCCAGCCGCCTGGCCGGCGACCTGAAGGGCGCGCTCGAGGCGGCCGGCTTCACCCTGCGCCGCGCGGTGCTCTACGACGCCACGCCGGTCACCGACCTCGGCGCCCCGCTGCGCCGCGCGCTGACGGCCGGCGGCTTGGACGCGGCGAGCTTTTTCTCGCCCCGCTCGGCCGAAACCTTCGTTGGCCTGGTCGTGAAGTCGGGCCTGGGCGAGACCTGCGCCCGGATCACGGCGCTCGGCCTCAGCGAGGCGGTCGCCGCCACGCTGCGCCGGCTCCCCTGGCGCGCGGTGCTGGTCGCCGAGCGGTCCAACCAGGAGGCCCTGCTGGACCGGCTCGATGACCTGGCCGGCGCGCACCACAGCGGGGACGAAGCCATGAACCGACCCGACGCCCCCGACGCCCCTCACGCTCCCGACCTTGCGGCTTCCGCGAACCCGCGGCCGGACGCGGAAGACGCGCAGGAAGCGGCCTCGACCGGGGCCCGGCGGATCATCGCCCGCTTCGGCGGCATCCGGCCCATGGCCGGCAAACTGGGGGTCGCGGTCAGCACGGTCCAGGGCTGGCGCGAGCGCGGCGCCATCCCGCCGCGCCATCATCAGCGCCTGCGCGCCGCGGCCGAGGCGCACGGCGTCGAGATCGATCCGCAAGACCTCGCCGGGGCCGCGCGCGCGCCGCAGCCGCCCGCGCGCGCCGCCCCCGAGCCCGAAGCCGAACCCGACACCGAACAACGAACCGAACAACGAACCGAACAGCGGCCCGAACGGCGGCCTGAACGGCGGACCGAACGGCGGACCGCGCCGGTCCGACGCGAAAGCGGCCCCGGCGCCCCGGCGCCGCTCGGCGCCTGGCTGGGCGGGGCCGTCCTCGGCGCCCTGGTGCTGGCGCTGGGCCTGGGCGGCGCGGTGATCGCGCGCGATCTCTGGATGCCGCTGGTCGAGCCCGAGTACGGGGTCGTGGACGCCAGCGATCTCAGGGGGGGCGAGCTCATGGGGCTCGAACCGCGCGTGGCCGCGCTCGAATCGGCGCGATCTGCGTCGCCGTCGCCAGGCGACGCGGCGGCGGCCGCCGAAACCCTGGACCGCCTGCGGCGGGGCACCGCCGATCTCGCCGGGCGCCTGGAGACCTTGGAGGCGCGCGTCGAGGGGCTCGCCACCCTGGAGCAACGCGTCACCGAACTCGCTGGGCCGCTTGCCGGGGACCAGCCAAGCGCCGCGCGCCTGGCCGAGCTTTCCGCGCGCATCGAGGCGCTCGCGGCGCTGGAGCAGCGGCTCGATGCACTGCCCGAACTGGCCGAGCGGAGCGACGCGCTCGCCGGGCGGGTCGAGGCGCTTTCGGGCCTGGCCGAACGGGTCGAGCAACTCGCCGCCCTGGAGCAACGCGTCGACGCGCTTGCCGCCTTGGAGGGGCGCGTAGACGCGCTCGCCGGGACCCGCGCCGAGGCGCGCAGCGCGCTCACCGGCGAGGCGGCCTTCACGCTGGCCGTCCAACAGTTGAGCGAGGCCCTGCGCGGCGCCGGGCCGTTCGCCGAGGAGTTGGCGTTGCTGCAGGACCTGGCCGCCTCGGGCGCGGTCGAGGACGGCGCGGCGCTGGCGCAAGAAATCGCGCCGCTGGCGCCGCACGCCGAGACCGGCATCCCCAGCCTGGCCGGACTCGAGGCCGCGTTCCCGGCGG
>JAZFVR010000319.1:0-3039 GCA_036447835.1 Alphaproteobacteria bacterium
CCGCGAGCTGGTCGCTGAGCACCATGCGGTCGGCGCCGGCGACCGGCACGCCGTCGTGCTTGAGCGCGCGCATCAGCTCGGCGACGAACCGCGTGCGCGTCCGCACCAGCACCATGACGTCGCCGGCCTTGACCGGCCGACCCCGCGCCTCGAGCACCTCGCCCTCGGCGAGCCAGCGTCGCACGGTGTCGGCGATGCAGCGCGCGAGGCGCGCGCTCGCGCCCGCGCCGTCGGGCGGCTCGCTCGTCGGCGCCCACGGTTGGCGGGGCGGCGCCTTGGCCTCGACGACCAGCGGCCACAGCTCGACCGTGCCGGCATGGCCCTGGCGCTCGGGCCGGTGCTCGATCGCGTGGTCGGCGAAGGCGACGCCGTCGCGCGCCGGGTCGCGCGCGAACACCGCATCGACGGCGGCGAGGACCGCGCCCGTCGAGCGATACGAGAGGTCGAGCCCGACCTCGCGGAAACCGAGCTGCGCCGCCCCGGCGCGCGCCGCGAAATGGGCGCGCATGCGTTCGAGCTCGTCGAGATCGGCGCCCTGGAAGCTGAAGATCGACTGCTTCTCGTCGCCGACCACGAACACCGTGCGCACGTCCTCGCGCACGCCGGCGCCCGAGAAGAACTCGTCGGCGAGCGCCGCGATCACCCGCCACTGCTCGGGGCTGGTGTCCTGCGCCTCGTCGACCAGGATGTGGTCGAGCCCGCCGTCGAGCTTGTAGAGCACCCAGGGCGCAGCGCCCTCTTTGCGCAGGAGCTGCGCCGCGCGCAGCACCAGGTCGTCATAATCGAGGCGCGCGCGCAGCGCCTTGTGGCGGTCGTAGCGCGCGAGCATGGCGCCGCCGAGGCGCAACAGCGCGGCGGTCGCCCGCGCGACGAGCGCGGCGTTGCGCCGCTCGATCACCTCGGCCAGACCGCGTTGCTCGTTCAACAGCACTTCGAAGGCGCCCGGGTCGGCTTCGCGTACCGCCTTGCTCATCAGGGTGCTCTCGGCGCGGGGCTCGCCGTCGTCCTTGAAGAACGTTCCGTGGTAGTCGTCGAAGCGGGCCTCGCGCTCGGCGGCGTCCGCCGTGATCCAGCGCGCGATACGCGCGGCGCGTTCGCGGTCCCGCTTACCGCCTTTTTCGAGCGCCCGGCACGCACCGGCGAGGGCGTCGCGACCGAACGCTCCTTCCCTGCAAGCGCCGGCGATCACCGAATTGGGCGTCGCGTCGGCGTCGACGCCGAGCAGGCGCTGGGTGGCGGCGATGAGATTGTCGAGGCTGCCGTGGACGTCGATCATGGCGCGCAGGCGCGCGCGGGCGCCGCGCAGCTTTCCCATGAGGTCGAGGAAGGTGTTTTCGTCGGTCTGCCCCGTCACCTCGTCGAGCGCTTCCGCGAGCCCCGCATCGGCGCCCGTTCGCGCGTGGCGCAGCACCGCGTCCTGGGCCGCGGCGATCGCCTTGGCGGCGTTGCGCTCGTCGAGCACCTCGAAGTGGGGCGCGACGCCGGCCTCGATGGGAAAGCGGCCGAGGAGCGACTGGCAGAAGGCGTGGATGGTCATGATCTTGAGGCCGCCGGGCGCGTCGAGCGCGGTGGCGAACAGGCGCCGGGCGCGGCGCCGGCGGTCGTCGTCGGGCGCCTCGCCCGTGAGGTCGGTGAGGTCGGCGTCGAGGACGCCGTCGTCGAGGCGCGTCCACTCGGCCAGCTCGCCGTTTATGCGCATCGCCATCTCGGCCGCCGCGGCGCGCGTAAAGGTGAGACAGAGGATGCGCTCGGGCCGCGTACCGCCGAGCATGAGGCGGAGCACGCGGTCGCTGAGCACCTTGGTCTTGCCGGTGCCCGCCGAGGCGCCAACCCACACCGAGAGCGTCGGGTCGGCGGCGCCGCGCTGGGGCCGGCCGGCCGCGGGTTCCCCGCGATCCTGGCCGCGGCTCACGGCTCGTCCCCGTCGCGGTCGGACCACTCCTTGACGCGCTCGAGATGGTCGTAGTCGTTGAAGCGCGGCGCCGCCTCGGGGTCGGGGATCGCCGCGTAGGGCGTCGCCGGGTCGTCGAAGCGGGCGATCAGATCGGCGAGGCCGGCGGCCGCCGCCTCGGCGAGCGCGGTGGCGTCGTCGAAAGCGGTGACAGCGCCCCCGTCGCCACCGCTGGAGAGATGCCAGTAGGCGAGCTCGGCGACCTCGCCCGCGGGCACGCCCTTGAAGCCGCCGGCCGCGGCGATTACCGCTTCGAGCGGAAGCTGCGGCGACAGCCCCTCGACGACACTCGTCTTGCTCGGTGGGCTGCCTGTCTTGTAGTCGACGATGGCGAGCGTGCCGTCGGCGTTGCGCTCGATGCGGTCGGCCTTCGCGGTGAGGGTGAACGGGCCCGCCGGGCCGTCGAGTTCGTGGCTGCCGCTCACCTCGCTCCACAGCCCGGCGAGGCCGTCGCGGCGCGCGCGCTCGGTGTCGATGAACCAGCGCGCGTTGCGCTCGAAGCGCGGCCACCAGAAGGCGCGCACCACGGGAGTCTCGAGCAGCGCGCCGAACGCCTCGCGGCCCTTGGCGAGCAGCCGTTCGTAGGCATCGCCGGGAAGCGCGCCGGGGAACTCGGTGACGAAGGCTTCGAGGGCCTCGTGGATGACGATACCGCGGTCGGCGGCGCCGGGCTCCTCGTCGATGGCATCGAGCGGCCTGAGCTTGAGGATGCGCCGCGCGTAGACGGCGTAGGGGTCGCGCCGCCAAGTCTCGACCGCGGTGACCGAAAGCTCGCGCGGCCGCGCCGTGACCGGCGGCGTCGGCGCCGGCCGTCCCAGCGGCCTCACCCTCTCGGGCCGGTCGAGCGCGGCCTGCCAGGCGAGCCAGCGTGCGCCGCCGGCGACCCTGTCGGCGCGCTGCCAGCCGGTGAGCAGGTTCTCGAGGCGCGCCAGCCAGCGCGACGGCACCGTTGGTGCGCCCTCCAGCTTGTCGGCACGCGAGAGCAATACGACGGGCGCCGAGGCGCACTGCACGAAGTCGTGCGCCGCGAGGCCAATGCGGCGCTCGGGCGCGGGCAGGCCGAAGCGCGCGCGCATGGGCCGGCTCAT
>JAZFVR010000320.1:0-6363 GCA_036447835.1 Alphaproteobacteria bacterium
ATCCCCGCGGACGAGACCGCGGTGATCGGCCGCCGCTCGATCGGCGTCGGCGACCTGCTGCTCTCGGCGGCGAGCGATTTCGGCGCCGACCTCCTGGTGATGGGGGCTTACGGCCACCCGCGCATCCGCGAACTGGTGCTCGGCGGCACGACCCGCTACATTCTTCAGCATATGACCATCCCGGTGCCCATGTCGCACTAGGGGCGAGGGTTGGCGACGAGGGGAGGAAGGCATGACGATTGCCGTCGACCGCGGCGAAGGCCGCGTGGAGATTCGGCGCCTGCGCCCGGAGATGGACGCCGGGCCGGGACCGCAAGGCCGTATCGGGCTGATCGCGCTGTCGAGCGACAACGTCGGCGAGTACGACTTCGTCCGCATCCTGCCGCCCGGCGAGGTCGCCTGCTTTACCAGCCGCGTCACCAACGCCAACACCATCACGCTGGCATCCCTCAAGGCGATGGAGGAGGACCTGACCCGCGCCGCGCGCATGATCGTTCCCGAGAGCCGGATCGACGTGTTCGCCTACAGCTGCACCTCGGGCACCATGATGATCGGCGAGGAGCGGGTGTTCGAGCTGCTGCGCGCGGCGCGCCCCGGCGTCGCCTGCACGACCCCGGTCACCGCCGCGTTCGCGGCGTTCGAAAAGCTCGGCGTGCGAAGCGTGGCGGTGCTCACGCCGTATCCCGACGAGGTCAACGCCTACGTCCTCGACTACTTCGAGGGGCGCGGCATCACGGTCGTCGACTTCGCCAGCTTCGGCCTCGACACCGACACCGACATGGGCCGCGTGACGCCCTTGTCGGTGCGCCGCGCCGCGCTCACGCTCAAGCGCAACGGCGCCGACGCCATCTTCGTCTCGTGCACGGGCCTGCGCGCGGTCGACGCGGTCGCGCCGCTCGAGGCGGAGACCGGCATGCCCGTGGTCACCAGCAACCAGGCGATGGCGTGGCACGCCATGCGCCTCGCCGGCTACGACGCGCCGGTCGAGGGCTTCGGACGGCTGCTGCGCCTGTAAGCGCCCATAAAATCGGGTTCGAACGATTCGGGTAAAGGGAGAGCCATGCCAGAATTGATTGAGATGAACGGCCACGGCCGCCTCGGCTTCTCGCTCGACGAGTACAGGCGGCGCTACGAGGTGGTGCTCGCCGAGATGGCGGCGCTCGGCGTCGACGTGCTGCTCGTGCGCGGGCCCGAGAACATCACCTATCTCACCGGCTACGAGACGCCGGGCTACTACAAGTACCATTGCCTCATCGTCGTTCCCGGCGAGGAGCCGGTGTTCGTGCTGCGCCGCTTCGAGGAGCTCAATATCCCTGAATATTCGTGGCTGACGCGCCACGTGCCGGTCGACGACTGGGAGCACCCGCCCGGCGTGACCGCCCGAACGCTCGCCGGGATGGGTCTCGGCGACAAGCGCATCGGCGTCGAGAAGAAAGGCTGGTTCTTCACCGTCGAGGAATACGAGACGCTGCGCTCGGCGTTCCCGAACGCCAGCTTCGTCGATGCGACGTCGATCGTCGAGGAGGCCCGGGTCGTCAAGTCCGACGAGGAGGTCGCCATCATGCGGCGCTCGGCGAAGATCCTCGACAAGGCGGTTCAGGCCGGCATCGACGCGGTCGCGCCCGGCAGCAACGACGACGACGTCAACGCCGTGGTCAACAAGGTGCTGCTCGAGAACGGTGGCGAGTACATGGGCCTCCCCCCCTTCATCCTCTCGGGCCCGCGCACCTGTCTTCCTCACCAGACGGCGCGCAGCGAGATCATCGGCGCGCGCGACCTCGTCTATTTCGAGGTCTCGTGCTCGCAATACCGCTACGCCGCCGCGGTGATGCGCACGATCTTCGTCGGCGAGCCGGAGACGCGGCAGAGGGCTTGCGCCGAGGCGGTGCTCGAGGGCCTGCAGGCGGCCATGGACACCATGCGCGCGGGCATCAGCAGCGAGGCGGTCGACGCCGCAGCGCGCGGGATCATCGACAAGGCCGGCTTCGGCGAATACTTCCGCCACCGGCTGGGCTACTCGATCGGCCTCAATTACCCGCCCGACTGGGGCGAGGGGCAGATCCTGAGCCTGCGCCAGGGCGAGCCGCGGCTGCTGGAGGAGAACATGACCTTCCACATGGTGCCGCTGTGTCTCGTCTACCGCGAGTTCGGCGTCGGCTTCAGCGCCACGGTGCGGGTCACGAGCACGGGCTGCGAGGAGTTCTCGGCGCTGCCGCGGACGATCATCGTCAAATAGGGGAGAAGCACGTGACCATCGAGGAAAGACTGGGCGACATGGGCATCGACCTGCCCGATTTCGGGGGCCCGAGCTACTACGGGGCGACCTACGGCAAGATGAAGCCGTATCACCGCTGCGGCAATATCCTGTTCCTCTCGGGCCACGTTCCCGACGCCGACGGCGACGGCAACATCATCCATCCCGGCGCCCTCGGCGACCAGGTGACGATCGAGCAGGGCTACGAGGCGGCGCGGATCACGGGCATCAACTGCCTCGCCGGCCTCCGCCAAGCGGTCGGCGACCTCGACAACGTCGTCGCCATCGTGCGCAGCCTCAACTTCGTCGTCTGCGTGCCGGGCTTTCCGGATGTCCACAAGGTCTCGAGCGGGCTCACCGACCTGCTCGCCGAGGTGTTCGGGCCCGAGCGCGGAATCGGCTGCCGCGCCACCATCGGCGTCACCGCGCTGGCGCGCAACAACTGCTTCGAGACCTGGCTCACGGCGGAGGTGAAGTAGGCGCCACCCAAGATCGAGACGCCGAACACCGTGGGGGCGGGTTTGAACCCCGCCGCTGCGCCCTCTTGAAGGGCCAGATGTTTGGCCCGGACAGCGAAAACATCGGCGCTCAGCCGAGGTAGGCGCGTTTCACGTCGTCGTTTTCGAGCAGCTCCTCGGCCGTGCCGTCGAGCACGATCTCGCCGGTCTCGAGCACATAGCCGCGATCGGCGATCTGCAGCGCCATGAACGCGTTCTGCTCGACCAGCAGCACGGCGACGCCTTGGCGGCGGATGTCCTCGATGGCCTCGAATACCTGCTCGACCAGCATCGGCGCGAGCCCCATGCTGGGCTCGTCGAGCAGCAGCACGCGCGGCTTCGACATCAGGCCGCGGGCCATGGCGAGCATCTGCTGCTCGCCGCCGGAGAGCGTTCCGGCGGTCTGGCCGATGCGCTCGCGAAGCACCGGGAACATCGACAGCGCGCGCTCCTCCGACTGCCTGATGCCGTCCTTGTCGGTGCGCAGGAACGCGCCCATGTTGAGGTTCTCGCGCACCGTGAGCCGGCCGAAGATGCGCCGCCCCTCGGGCACCTGGACGATGCCCATGGCGACCACGTCGTGGGGCGCGACCTCGTCGAGCGCCTCGCCGTCGAGGCGCACCCGACCGCGGGCCGGCGCGAGGATGCCGCTGATGGCCTTGAGCGTGGTGCTCTTGCCGGCGCCGTTGGCGCCGATCAGCGTCACGATCTGGTCGGCCGCGAGCTCGAGCGAAACGCCGCGCAGCGCGTGTATCTGCCCGTAGAAGACATGCAGGTTTTCGAGTTCGAGAAGCGCCATGTTTCGCCCGCCCAGGCCGTCAGAAAACGGGGCTTTGGCGCGGTCGGTGGCCGGCCGCGGCGAAGCCGGTCGCCGCCGGCCGCGGCGTCGCAAGTGCGCAGCTACTGCGTCGCACGCTTCTTCCCTCCCGCGGTCCCGAGGTAGGCCTCGATCACCCTGGGGTCGTTCTGGACCTCGTCCGGCGTGCCCTCGGAAATCTTGATGCCGTGGTCGAGCACGGTGACCGTGTCCGACATGCCCATGACCACGCGCATCTGGTGCTCGATCAGCAGGATGGTGATGTGGTGCTCGTCGCGCACGCGCTCGATGAACGTCATCATGTCGCCGCTCTCGCGCGGGTTCATGCCCGCCATCGGCTCGTCGAGCATCAGCAGCCTGGGCCGGGTCGCCAGCGCGCGGCCGATCTCGAGGCGCCGCTGCTCGCCGTAGGCGAGGTTGCGGGCGAGCATGTCGCCGCGGCCCCTGAGGCCGATGAACCGAAGCAGCTCGATGGCCTTGTCGTGGGCGCGTTTCTCGTCGTCGCGCGTGTGGCGGTCGTTGAGCACCGCCCCCCACCAGTGGGATTTGAGATGAATGTGCATGCCCACCAGCAGGTTCTCGATCGCGGTGATGTTCTTGAACAGGCGGATGTTCTGGTAGGTGCGGTTGATGCCCGCCACGGCGACGCGGTCGGGCGTGACGCCGTCGATGCGCGCGCCCTGGAACCAGATCTCGCCGCCGTCGGGGTGGTAGAACTCCATGATGCAGTTGAACACCGTCGTCTTGCCGGCGCCGTTCGGGCCGATGATGCTGTGAATGCTCTTTTCGCGCACCGAGAGGTCGAGGGCGTCGACGGCGACGAGACCGCCGAACCGCTTCGTCAACTGCTTGGTGACGAGGATGGGCTCGCCGCTCACGTCACTTCTCCCCGGCGCCGGCGACCCGGGCGGGCGCGGCGGCTGCGCCGCCGAGTTCGGCCTCGACCGCGGCGGCGGCATCGTCGCCGACCTGCATCTCGCGCCGCCGCGCCGCCGATGGCCACAGCCCCGCCGGCTTGAGGCGCATCATGGTAACGATGACCACGCCGTAGAACAGGAACCGGTACTCGCCGAACTCGCGAAGGAGCTCGGGCAGCCCGATCAGCGCCGCCGCGCCGACGACCACTCCCGGCAGGCTCCCCATGCCGCCGACGAGGATCAGCGCCAGCACGTTGATCGAGATCAGGAGCTGGAAGCTGTGGGGGTAGATCGAGGTCAGCATCACCGCGAAGATCGAGCCCGCGACGCCGGCGAAGACCGCGCCGAGGCCGTAGGCGAGAAGCTTGACGTTGATCAGGTTGATGCCGAGCGCCTGCGCCACGTCCTCGTCGTCGCGGATCGCTGTCCAGGCGCGCCCGAGACGCGAATTCTCGAGCCGCCATGCGAAGTAGCCGGCGACCGCCGAGCACACCAGCGTCAGGTAGAACAGGCGCACCGGGTTGTTGAGCTCGAAACCACCGATGCTCGGCCGCGGGATGTTGAGCACGCCCTGGGCGCCCGCGAGCAGCGGCGCCGCCATGTCGGAGAGCACGAGCACGCGCACGATCTCGCCCAGGCCCAGCGTCGCCACCGCCAGGTAGTCGCCGCGAATCCTGAGCACCGGAACGCCGAACAGCACCCCGACGACGAGCGAAAGGAGAATGGCGATGGGCAGCGCCTGCCAGTAGCTCAGCTGCGCCAGCGCGTGAGGGCTGTCGGCCATGAGGAGCGCCGTCGTATAGGCGCCGACGGCGAAGAACGCGACGAAGCCGAGATCGAGCAGACCGGCGAGGCCGATCTCGAGGTTGAGCCCCATGCCCATGAGCACGTAGAGGCCGATGAGCATGAGCACCTGGCCGATGTAGTTCCCCGCGACGAGCGGGAACAGCAGCAGCACCAGAAGGCCGAGCCCGATGCCGGTCATGCGAATGCCGGTTTGCCGGGTCCGCGGCAGCCGGTGAAAGCGCTTCGCGACGTGGTGCCGGTTGCGCGTCCACAGGGCGACCGCGGCGGCGACGACGACGACGATGACGATCGCGGGCTCGAGCTTGAGGCCGTCCCAGGTGAAGACCGTCGCCCGGAACGCCTCGACGATGCCCTCGTACTGCAGCATGAGCTGGAGCAGATCCTGAAACAGGCCGACGAAGCCGGCCGTCGCGAAGCCGATCACGAGCGGGCGGCGCACCGCGCCCGGCAGCACGTAGAGCAGCCCGCCGAGCACCCCGAAGAGCGCGCCGCCGACGATCAGTATCGCCACTCCGGCGGTGGCGCCGTAACCGAAGGTGAGCATCTGGAAAAGCGCGGGATTGAGCGCGATGAAGATGAAGCGCAGCTTGAACAGGCTCATGACGACGACGAGCACGCCGAGCAAGACGCCGGCGCCGGCGCCGGCGCCGGCCGCCTGCGCCACGATCGCCGGCAGGCTCCGCGCCGTCGTCTTGTGGGTGACGTAGAGTCCGGCGCACAGGCCGATGAGCGCGATCACGGTCTGGCCAAGGGTAAGATGATCGGCGATGATCCAGCGCTCGTTGAACATAGCGAGGATGCCGACCATGGCGAGATAGACGGCGACGCCACCGAAGAGGGTCGCGGTGGTCAGGGTGCGCTTGAGCGGCGATTGCCCCTTCTCGCGCTCCTGATAGCTGGCGGCGATTACATCGAATGCCATGCCAATGACCCTCGTCGTTCGCGCAGCGGGCGCACTACGCCCGCTTGGCGGCGAGCCGTTCGCCGAGTATTCCCTGCGGCCTGAAGATCAGCACCATCACCAACATCGTGAAGGCGATGAGATCGCGCAGCTGGTACGGCGCCTTGATG
>JAZFVR010000321.1:0-4360 GCA_036447835.1 Alphaproteobacteria bacterium
CGGCGGCACGACTTCGACGAGATCTACCGGCGTTTCCGCGACCACAGCGCGGCCGAGCAGGCGGCGCGCTGCTCGCAGTGCGGCGTGCCCTTCTGCCAGGTCCACTGCCCGCTCGGCAACAACATCCCCGACTGGCTCATGCTCACCGCCGCGGGCCGCCTCGAGGAGGCCTACGAGGTCGCCGCCGCGACCAACAATTTCCCCGAGATCTGCGGCCGCATCTGCCCCCAGGACCGTCTGTGCGAGGGCAACTGCGTCATCGAGCCGGGCTTCGGCGGGGTGACGATCGGCGCCGTCGAGACCTACATCACCGAGACCGCGTTCGCGCAAGGCTGGATCAGGCCGTTGCGGCCCCCCCGCGAGCGCGACGCGTCGGTCGGCATCGTCGGTGCCGGCCCCGCCGGACTCGCCGCCGCCGAATGCCTGCGCGCCAAGGGCTACCAGGTCCATATCTACGACCGCTACGACCGCGTCGGCGGGCTGCTGGTGTACGGCATCCCCAACTTCAAGCTCGAGAAACAGGTCGTCGAACGCCGCGGCAGGCTGCTCGCCGATGGCGGCATCGTCTTCCACCTCGACTTCGAGATCGGCCGTGAGGCCAGCCTCGCCGAGCTGCGCGAGCGCCACGACGCGGTGCTCGTCGCCACCGGCGTTTACAGGGAGCGCGACTTTGCCATGCCGGGCGCGGGCCTCGCCAATATCTTTCTGGCGATGACCTATCTCACGGCGAGCAACCGCAAGGGCCTCGGCGATGCCGTGCCCGAGTTCGATTCGGGTGCGCTCGACGCCCGCGAAAAGCACGTCGTCGTCATCGGCGGCGGCGACACCGGCATGGACTGCGTGCGCACCGCGGTGCGCCAGGATGCGAAGTCGGTCACGTGCCTCTACCGCCGTGACCGCGCCAACATGCCGGGCTCGGCGCGCGAGGTGGCGCACGCCGAGGAGGAAGGCGTCGAGTTCGCGTGGCTCGCGGCGCCCGAGGCGTTCCTCGGCGATGGTGCAGTGAACGCTGTTCGCGCGCTGCGCATGCGCCTCGGCCCGCCCGACGCCGGCGGCCGCCAGACGCCGCAGCCGATCCCCGATTCGGGCTTCAAGCTGCCCTGCGACCTCGCCATCAAGGCGCTCGGCTTCGACCCCGAGGACCTGCCCGGCGCGTTCGGCGAGCCCGACCTCGCGGTCACCCGCTGGGGCACTCTGAAGATCAGCTACAAGACGATGATGACCAGCCTCGACGGCGTCTTCGCCGCCGGCGACATCATCCGCGGCGCCTCGCTGGTGGTGTGGGCGATCAAGGACGGCCGCGACGCCGCCGACGGCATCGACGCCTACATCCGGGCCAAGGCCGAGGCCTCCGATGCGGAAAGGGCGGTGGCATGAGCGCGAAGACCAGCGATCGGGGGGCGCGCTTCGTTGCCGAGTGGCGGGCCAACGCGGAGCGGCTCGCGGCCCGCGGCCTCTACGACCCGGCGGACGAGCACGACAGCTGCGGCGTCGGCCTCGTCGCCGCCATCGACGGGCGCCCGAGGCGCCAGGTCGTGCTCGCCGGCATCGACGCCCTCAAGGCCGTCTGGCACCGCGGCGCGGTCGACGCCGATGGCAAGACCGGCGACGGCGCCGGCATCCACGTCGAGATCCCCCAGGGTTTCTTCAAGGAGCACATCGCCCGCACCGGCCACGCGCCCGAGGGCGGCAAGCTCGCGGTCGGCATGGTGTTCCTGCCCAAGACCGACCTCGGCGCACAGGAGGCGTGCCGCGGCATCGTCGAGACCGAAGTGCTCAACTTCGGCTGCCGCATCTACGGCTGGCGCCAGGTGCCCGTCGACGCCGCCGTCATCGGCGAGAAGGCCAACGCCACGCGGCCCGAGATCGAGCAGATCATGATCGCCAGCGACCGCGAGGTCGACGACGACCAGTTCGAGCGTGACCTCTACATCATCCGCCGCAAGATCGAGCGCCAGGTGCTCGCCGCACACATCACCGACTTCTACATCTGCTCGCTGTCGTGCCGCTCGATCGTCTACAAGGGCATGTTCCTCGCCGAGCAGCTCAGCGCCTTCTACCCCGACCTCCTCGACGACAGCTTCGTCTCGAGCTTCGCCATCTACCACCAGCGCTACTCGACCAACACCTTCCCCACCTGGCGCCTGGCGCAGCCGTTCCGCATGCTCGCCCACAACGGCGAGATCAACACGCTCCGCGGCAACGTCAACTGGATGAAGTGCCACGAGCCGCGCATGGTGAGCGCCCAGTTCCGCGAGCACGGCGAGGACATCAAGCCGATCATCCAGGCGGGAAGCTCCGATTCGGCGGCGCTCGACGCGGTGTTCGAGGTGCTGGTGCGCGCCGGGCGCTCGGCGCCCCTGGTCAAGACGCTGTTGATCCCCGAGGCGTGGTTCAAGAACCCCGCCATGCCCGAGGCCCACCGCGCGCTCTACAGCTACTCGAACACGGTGATGGAGCCGTGGGACGGCCCCGCCGCGATCGCCGCCTCGGACGGACGCTGGGTCATCGCCGGCATGGACCGCAACGGTCTCAGGCCGATGCGCTATACCATCACCACGGACGGCCTGCTCATCGTCGGCTCCGAGGCCGGCATGGTGCCGGTCAACGAAACCGACATCGTCGAGAAGGGCCGCGTCGGCCCGGGCCAGACCATCGGCGTCGACCTCGCCCGCGGCACGCTCCACCACGACCGCGAGATCAAGGACATGCTCGCCGCTGATCGCCCCTACGGCGAGTGGATCAAGAACATCACCGAGCTCAAGAGCCTGGTCGCCGCCGACGCCCGCGAGCCGGTCGGCCTCGACCGCGACGAGCTGCACCGGCGCCAGCGCGCCGCCGGCTACACCATGGAGGACCTCGAGCTGATCCTGCAGCCGATGGTCGCCGAGGCCAAGGAGCCGGTGGGCTCGATGGGCGACGACACGCCCCTCGCCGTTCTGTCGAGCGGCTACCGGGGGCTGCATCACTTCTTCCGTCAGCAGTTCAGCCAGGTCACCAACCCGCCGATCGACAGTCTGCGCGAAGACCGCGTGATGTCGCTGAATACCCGGCTCGGCAACCTCACCAACGTGCTCGACGAGGACGCCAGCCAGACCGACATCCTGCTGCTCGAATCGCCGGTGCTGACGAACGCCGGCTTCGCCGCGATGCGGGCGTACATGGGCGACGCCGCGACCGAGATCGACGCCACCTTCGACGCCGACGGCGGCGACGAGAGCCTGCGCGACGCCATCGGCCGCATCCGCCGCGAGGCGGAGGACGCCGTGCGCGGCGGCAGCGTGCACGTGATCCTGAGCGATCGTGCGGTGTGCCTGAGCCGCGCGGCGGTGCCGATGATCTTGGCCACCGGCGCGGTGCACTCGCATCTCGTGCGCCAGGACCTGCGCACCTACACCTCGATCAACGTCGAGACCGCCGAATGCGTCGACGTCCACTATTTCGCGGTGCTCATCGGCGTCGGCGCGACCACGGTGAACCCTTATCTGGCACAGGAATCGATCGCCGAGCGCCAGCGCCGCGGTCTGTTCGGCGACCGCACGTTCGAGGACTGCGCCGCGCGCTACACGACCGCCGTCAACCAGGGGCTCCTCAAGGTGATGTCGAAGATGGGCATTTCGGTGATCAGCTCGTACCGGGGGGGGTGCAACTTCGAGGCCATCGGGCTGTCGCGCACGCTGGTCGCCGACTTCTACCCCGCCATGCCGTCGCGCATCTCAGGCATCGGCCTGCCCGGCATCGAGCGCAAGGTGCTCGACCTCCATGCCCGCGCCTTCGCCGACGAGGCGACGATGCTGCCCGTCGGCGGGCTCTATCGCTACCGCAGCTCGGGCGAGGTGCACTCGTTCGCGCCCGAGCTCATCCACACGCTGCAGAGCGCGGTGGCCAGCGATTCCTATCGCCTCTACCGCAAGTACGCCGACGGCATGCGCGATCTGCCGCCGGTGAACCTGCGCGACCTTCTCGACTTCCGCCCGCTGGGCGAGCCGGTGGCGGTCGACGACGTCGAATCGATCACCGCGATCCGCAAGCGCTTCCAAAGCGGTAGCATGTCGCTGGGCGCGCTCGGCCCCGAGGCGCACGAGACTCTCGCGATCGCCATGAACCGCATGGGCGCCATGTCGTGCTCGGGCGAGGGCGGCGAGGACCCCGAGCGCTACCACCCGCGGCCGAATGGCGACAACGCGAATTCTTCGCTCAAGCAGATCGCCTCGGCGCGCTTTGGGGTCACCGCCGAGTACCTCAACAACTGCTCGGAGATCGAGATCAAGATCGCGCAAGGCGCCAAGCCGGGCGAGGGCGGCCAGCTCCCCGGCTTCAAGGTCACGGCCGAGATCGCGCGGCTCCGGCACGCGACCCC
>JAZFVR010000322.1:0-2464 GCA_036447835.1 Alphaproteobacteria bacterium
ACGCGGCCGCGTCGAATGCGCAATCGCGAGAAGGTCGGGGTTAATTTGAAATCGTCGAATTCGGAAGGCATTTACCATACTCGATGTTGTTCATAGGCTGTTATCTATCGTCAGGCAGTTATAATCAGTGTTTCCCTAAATGTAAGTGACCTCTGTCACAGATCGTGCCGGTTAATTTCTTAACCCTGTCTCCCCACTTCCTACTGCGTTATCGCGCGACTGACGAAAAAATCGAAATTCGATCGTCACCGCAGCCGTTGCGGTCGGGCGTGGGAAGTCGCCGGGTGCAGCGGCGCAGCCGGAATTACCGCAGTCATTTTTTCCGAAAGCCTCCGGTAGGTAATATTAATAAATTAACTTCAAATAATTGTGACAGCCGTCACTTACATAATGTAGATTTGTTGATATATACCGCTTCTGATATTTAACAGATTGTGAATCCTCCCTGGAGAAATTAACAAATGGTCCTCATCACTCTTTCCATTGTTAACGAAAGCCCGCGTCGGCCCCGTCACTCGGCTCCTTCCGACTAGCGCCTCCGGGCAACGGGACAGATCACACCGGGATCGGATGAATCAAATGGATCTACTCCAGCTCGGGGCCGACACCGCCACGGCGCGATCGGCCCGGCACTTCGACGCACCGCCGCGGCGCGCCACCCGCTGCGAGGAACTCGAGGCCCAGGTCGAGCGGCTGCTCGAGCGCATGCACATCGCCATAATATACGGTAGTGAAAAGGCGGTCGGGGGGGCGGGCGACAATCGGCCGATCGACCTGCGATCGTGCACGAGCGATCGGGCCGTGGCCGAAGACATCGACGACGCGCTGACGCGAATCGGCGCCCGCCGCGTGTGTGTCATTCCCGACGACAGGCACCTCGGCGACCGCCTGCGCGACGAGGGCGTCCACATGGCGTGGCTCAACACCGGCGGCGTACAGGGCTATCACGCCACCTGCCGTTCGGCGGCGATGCTCGAAATGTTAGGCATTCCCTACGTCGGTCACGATCCGCTGACCGCGGCGACACTCGACAACAAGCTTACCTTCAAGCGCGTCCTCTCGAACCTTGGCATCGCCACCCCGCGCTCAGTCACCTGGGACCTCGCCCGCGGCCCGTTCTGGCGCGAGGTGAACGACCACTATCTCCAGGTCTTCGGGGACTACGAAGGTTCGTTCGTGGTCAAGCCGGTGACCGGCCACAGCTCGGCGCATGCGCGTCTGGTCGACGACGCCGACGATCTGACCGAGGCCGTGGCCGTCGTCTGCCACGCGGCCAAGAGCCCGGTATTGATCGAATCATATCTGCCGGGGCGTGAGTTCTGCGTTGCCGTCTGCGGCGCCGTCACGGCGCGGCACGGGCAGCTCGTGCGACGCGACGAGCCGTTCGTCTTGGCGGCCTTCGAGAGAACGCGCGGCGCGGACCAGACGATCGCCGCCGTCATGGGCGTGCCGCCGATCACGGTCGAGCGGCTCCGCGCGCTCAATCCGGACGGCGACGCGGTCGAGCTCGCCGAACTTCAACAGCTCGCCCGTATCGTGTTCCACGAAATGGCGCTCGATTCGATCGTCCGCCTCGACCTGCGCGCCGACGCCGCCGGCAGGATGGCGGTCCTCGCGGTCGATCCCGAGCTCGACCTCATTGCGCCGACGAAGGACACCACCAGCCTGGTCGGCGCCGGGCTCGCCGATCACGGCATGACCTACGACGATCTCATCCTTTCGCTGCTCGCCGACCGCGTCGATATTCTGCTCAGTCAGGGGCGCAGCGCGGCGACGCGCCTGACCGCCCTTCTCGATTGACGCGGCGGATCGAGACGAACCGATCGTCTCGATCTTCGGTCTTAGCCAGAAACCAGCGCCCCCGCGTGCAGCCGGCGGCGGTGGAGCGCCACGTCGACGATCAGACCCGGCAGGAGCCACTGGAAGAGCCGCACCGTGGCGAGAACCTGGCCGGGCGACGCATTCAATTCGGCCGCCTGTCCGAGCGCGGCGCGAGCTCACGAACGCCGGGCGGCGACGATCATCCACAGGCCCAGCAGTGCGAGCACGATCGCCGCCACGGGCGACCACCAGAGCGCCACGACGGCGCCGTCGACGACGATCTCGACCGCGAGGACGTAGCGCACGAGGTGGACGATCGCGACCGCGACGAAGATGGCGGCAGCGGTATAGAGCGCGGCCCTGTGCATGGCGGCGTCCTTGTTTGTCGCTTCGATCGGGCCGCGGCTTCAGTCGAAGCCGTAGAGATCGGCCGGGTTGTCGACGAGAATGCGGTGGCGGGTGGCGTCGTCCCCGGCCCAGTCGAGGAGCACGTCGAGGAGCACCGCGTCGTCGGGACGCTCGGATACCGGCACCGTGGGGTGCGGCCAGTTGCTCGCCCACAGCATGCGTTCGGGCGCGGCGCGCACCAGCGCCTTGGCGAGCACGCCGACGTCGTCGTAATTGGGCGGGCCGACGCGCGAGC
>JAZFVR010000323.1:0-3691 GCA_036447835.1 Alphaproteobacteria bacterium
ACCCACCGCGGCTACGATTCGGACGACACGCTCGCGCTCGCCGACGTCGGCATGGCCGGCGTCGCCATCGATTCGGTCGAGGACATGAAGGTGCTGTTCGACGGCATCCCGCTCGATCAGATGAGCGTTTCCATGACCATGAACGGCGCGGTGCTCCCCGTTCTCGCCGGCTTCATCGTCGCCGCCGAGGAGCAGGGCGTGGCGCCCGAGAGGCTCGCCGGCACGATCCAGAACGACATCCTCAAGGAGTTCATGGTCCGCAACACCTTCATCTACCCGCCGGGCCCGAGCATGCGCATCGCCGCCGACATCATCGAGTTCACGGCGAAGAACATGCCGCGCTTCAACTCGATCTCGATCTCGGGCTACCACATGCAGGAGGCGGGCGCGACGTGCGTGCAGGAGCTCGCCTTCACCCTCGCCGACGGCCTCGAATACGTGCGCGCGGCGCTGGCGCGCGGCCTCGACGTCGACGACTTCGCGCCCCGGCTGTCGTTCTTCTTCTGCATCGGCATGAACCTGTTCATGGAGGTCGCCAAGCTGCGCGCCGCACGGCTGCTATGGGCGCGGATCATGCAGCGCTTCGAGCCCAGGAACCCGATGTCGCTGGCCCTTCGCACCCACTGCCAGACCTCGGGCGTCTCGCTCACCGAGCAGGACCCCTACAACAACATCGTGCGCACGGCTTATGAGGCGCTCGCCGCGGTGCTCGGCGGCACCCAGAGCCTGCACACCAACGCCTTCGACGAGGCGCTGGCGCTGCCCAGCGACACGGCCTCGCGGGTGGCGCGCAACACCCAGCTCATCCTCGCCGAGGAGACCGGCGTCGCGCGCGTCGTCGACCCGCTCGCCGGCTCGTACTACGTCGAGCGCCTGACCGCGAGCGTCGCGGCCGAGGCGTGGAAGCTGATCGACGAGGTCGAGGGCCTCGGCGGCATGACCAAGGCGATCGAGGCGGGCATGCCCAAGCTCCGCATCGAGGAGAGCGCGGCGCGGCGCCAAGCGCGCATCGACCGCGGCGAGGAGGCGATCATCGGCGTCAACCGCTACGAGGCGCCCGAGGCGCACCCGATCGCCCTGCGCAGCATCGACAACCGCGCCGTGCGCGAGGCCCAGATCGCGCGCCTCGAGGCGGTGCGCGCGGGGCGCGACGGTCCCGCCTGCGAGGCGGCGCTCGCGGCGCTGACCGGGGCCGCCGAGAGCGGCGAGGGTAACCTGCTCGCGCTCTCGATCGCGGCCAGCCGCGCGCGCGCCACGGTGGGCGAGGTCTCGCGCGCGCTCGAGGCGGCGTTCGGCCGCTACCGTCCCGACACGCGCACCGTCTCCGGCGTCTACGGCTCGGCCTACGCCGACGATCCCGATTTCGCGCGTATCCAGGCCGAGGCCGCCGCCTTCGCCGCCAAGGAAGGGCGCCGGCCGCGCATGCTCGTGGCCAAGCTCGGCCAGGACGGCCACGACCGCGGCGCCAAGGTGATCGCCACCGCCTTCGCCGACATCGGCTTCGACGTCGACCTCGGGCCGCTGTTCCAGACGCCAGAGGAGGCGGCGCGCCAGGCGGTCGAGAACGATGTCCACGTCATCGGCGTCTCGACCCAGGCCGGGGCGCACCGCACCCTCGTGCCCGACCTGGTGGCGGCGCTCGGCGCCCAGGGCGGCGACGAGGTGCTCGTCGTCTGCGGCGGCGTCATCCCGCCGCAGGACCACGAGGCGCTCAAGGCCGCGGGCGTCGCCGCGATCTTCGGCCCCGGCACCAACATCCCCGCCGCCGCGGCCGAGGTCATGGGCCTCATCGCCAAGCGCCGCGCCGCGGCGTGAAGCGGATAAATTCGTAATCCGAAAGTAAAATATTCACCACAGAGACACAGAGACACAGAGAAAAGTAGAAATAAGCATTAAGCGATAAGCTTATTGCTGTAGGCTTACGGCTTTCTTGTTCTCTGTGTCTCTGTGGTCGAGTTTATTTAGATTACACGATCCGAATCGCTACTTATTGCACCGCGTGTGCGGTTGCTGCCGGCGGGCGCGTTTTGAGACGCAGGAACGCCTTGCGGAGAAGGTGCCTGGCGAGCGGCAGCGGCGGCATGCGCAGCCAGTGCGCGCGGATGTAGAGCAGCAGCGCGGCGGCGGCTCTGCCGCGCCGCGGCCGCTCGGGCTCGTCGGGCAGCAGCACGCGCGTCACGAGGCTGTCCATCAGCGCGAGCACGGGCACCGGCGGCGCGCAGGCCTCGGCCGCGGACACCACCTCGTCGGGCACCGACGTTCCCAACAGGCGCGAGCTGTAGCGGAGCGCGTAGAACAGGGGTCGCGCGAGGTCGAGCTCGTATGCGCGCAGGACCAGTTCCGACCAGAAATAGCGTTCGTCGCTGAAGCGCCCGAGGAGTTCGTGGAGGTCGACGAGGTCGGGCAGCGCCAGCGCCAAATCGTCGTCGTGGAACAGCTGTGCGGCGGCGTGCAGCACCATGTCGATGGGCGCGAGCACGTGGAACCGCTGCCGCTCGATGGCGCGCATATCCTCGGCCAGCTTGCGCGGGTCGGGCTTGAGGCGGCTGGTCTCGGGAAGGATCGTGTGACGCACGTCGAGCACGGCCCCGCGCTCGCGGTGGATGAACGGCGGCAGCTCGTGCATCGCGGTGCGGTAATAGCGCCGGTCGTTTGCGTCGAGCCTCATCGGCTCCCAGCCGTGCTGGCGCAGCGACCTTTCGACCGAGAAGAGCGACTCCTTGGGCACCATGATATCGACGTCGGCGATCAGGCGGCTGCGGGCGATCGGCAGCCCGGCGGCGATGTAGGCCGCGCCCTTGAGCAGGATCACCGGCACGTCGGCGCCGGCGAGCGCGCGCTCGACGCGGTTGATCTCCCGGCGGATGGTGCGCTCGTGGTCGGCGCTGACCGCGCGCGCCGCGGCGAAGTGCTGCTGCGCCGCCTGCGGCAGTCGATCGAGCAGACCGCTGTCGCGCGCCGCGAACGCAAGCCGCGCGTGTACGCCGGCGCAACTCGCCATGCGCAGCAGCGCATCCCACGCGTCCGCCGGCAGGTCGACGAGGCCTTCGGGGCGCGTGAGCGCGCTGAGCAAAGCGTCCGTCGTGGGGTCGGTCCGGTGCATCGCCTCGCGGCCTCGGATCGCCTGAAGCCGTCGCGGGGCGCAGGCTCCTAAATCGGCGAACACGTGGAGTCATAGCACATGCGGTCGTCGATGAAGCGCGAATCCGTCTCGAAACCGATCCTGCCGGCGACGTGAAAAGCGAACGCGACGCCGGCGGCGCGCGAGCGCGCGTGATCCTTGAATCGGTTTGTCTACGGTGCGCGCGCGGGTACGCTAGCGCCATGCCCGTGTTGCGCCCACCGGCCCCCGGCCGATGACCCGCCCGGCGAGCGATCGCGACGGCCTCGCCGCCGCCGTGCTGGACGGCGACCGCCGCGCGCTGGCGCGCGCCATCACCTTGATCGAATCGACGCGCGCCGACCACCAGCGGCGGGCCGAGGCGCTGCTCGCCGAGCTGTTGCCGGGCACCGGCGCCTCGGTGCGCATCGGCGTCTCAGGCGCGCCCGGTGTCGGCAAGTCGACCTTCAGAGAGGCCATCGGCCTGCACCCCATCGGGCGCGGCCACCGCGTCGCCGTGCTCGCGGTCGATCCGTCGAGCCGCCGCGGCGGCGGGGCGCTGCTCGGCGACAAGACGCGCATGACCGAGCT
>JAZFVR010000324.1:0-2316 GCA_036447835.1 Alphaproteobacteria bacterium
CACCGTCATCAAGGGCATGACGCGCGTGACCAACGAGCGGCGCGGCACCGCCTACGCCGCGCGCATCACCGAGCCCGAGATGGCGATGGCCGGCAAGACCGGCACCACACAGGTTCGCCGCATCTCCAAGAGCGAGCGCCAGAGCGGGGTTCGCAAGAACGAGGAGAAACCGTGGGAGGAGCGCGACCACGCGCTCTTCGTCGCCTTCGCCCCGGTGCGCTCGCCGCGCTACGCGGTGGCGGTGGTGGTCGAGCACGGCGGCTCGGGCTCGCGCAAGGCGGCGCCGATCGCCCGCGACATCCTGCGCGAGACCCAGCGGCGCGACCCGGCGCGCGACGGCGGGCCCGCCCGCGTCGCCGAGCGCGCGCCCGGCGTCGACGACGCCTGAGGGGGGAAGCGGCGATGGAAGCCAAGCTGGGTATCAACCGCACCGGCATGTCGCTCGGCGAGAAGCTCGGGCAAGTCACCTGGGGCCTGGTGCTGCTGCTGGTCCTCACCGCCTGCGTCGGCTTCGCCATGATGTATTCGGCGGCGAACGGCAGCTACGACCCGTGGGCGTGGCGGCAGATGGTGCGCTTCTCGGTCGGCGTGGCGATGATGCTCGCCATCGCGCTCGTCGACGTCCGGCTGTGGCTGCAATCGGCTTACGTCATCTACGCCGTCGCGCTCGTCCTCCTCGTGCTGGTCGAGATCATGGGCATCACCGGCAGCGGGGCGCAGCGCTGGGTCGATCTGTGGCTGTTCCAGCTGCAACCGTCGGAGGTGATGAAGATTGCGCTGGTCATGGCGCTGGCGCGCTACTTCCACGGCCTCACCCTCGACGAGGCGCGGCGGCCCTCGGCGTTGCTCGTGCCGCTGTTCCTGATGCTGGCGCCGGCGGCGCTGGTGCTGCGCCAGCCCGACCTCGGCACGGCGCTCCTGCTCTTGATCAGCGGCACCGCGCTGCTGTTCGTCGCCGGCGTGCGCGTGTGGGTCTTCGCCTCGACGATCGCGGCCGGGCTCGCCGCGATCCCCGTCGGCTGGCAGTTCCTGCACGACTACCAGAAGCAGCGCATCTTCACCTTCATCAACCCCGAGCGCGACCCCCTCGGCGCCGGCTATCACATCCTGCAGTCGAAGATCGCGCTGGGCTCGGGCGGCGTCGGCGGCAAGGGGTTCCTCGCCGGCAGCCAGAGCCACCTCAACTTCCTGCCCGAGAAGCAGACCGACTTCGTCTTCACCATGCTCGCCGAGGAGTTCGGCCTCGTCGGCGGGCTGGTGCTGATCGGGCTCTACGCGCTGATCCTGATCTACGGCATCGCCATCAGCATGCGTTCGACCAGCCATTTCGGCCGCTTGCTCGGCATGGGGTTGACGACGACGTTCTTCGTCTACGTGTTCATCAACATCGCCATGGTCACCGGCCTCGTCCCGGTGGTCGGCGTGCCTTTGCCGCTGGTCTCCTACGGCGGCACCTCGATGATGACGATCCTGATCGGCTTCGGCCTGATCATGGGCGTCTACGTCCATCGCGACGTCGCCATCCCCAGGCTCGGCGGTGGCCCCGTATGATACCGAAAGTCAAAACGATATTTTGCTTTTGGAGCCCGCTCCCCAAGCGCCGCCGCGTATGCGGCGGAAGCCTGCGAGGCGTTTGAACGCGAGCCGAAGTCACAGGGTTTATGACTTCGCATATGGTAAGCGCGCGGGCGGGCGGGCGGCGCTTCGGCACATACCGCGCCGGCCTCCGGGCGGCTATCGACAAAGCGCCGAAGCTCTGATATATCGCCGGGCGATCCTTAAGGGCGCAGAGCTCAGTTGGCAGAGCAGCTGACTCTTAATCAGCGGGTCGCAGGTTCGAATCCTGCTGCGCCCACCAAATAAAACAAAGATTTACGGATCACTTTCGACCGCTTCGACATCGCCCTTCGCGCCCATCGCAACGGCAACTCAACATCGCGCACAAGGTAAAGCCCCGCGCCGGGCGGGGCCGGGGTTGGAATCGTGGGCGGCGGTTGGGCGCCGATCATGCGAAGCGCCGGCGAGCCTAGCTGAGTTCCCGGCGATCTTGGCGGCGAAGCCTCGCGCGCGTACGCGTATTGGTCCAGAAAGGCGGCCGCACCGGGGGCGCCACGGCAACACCGGGTATCGACACGTTCAATGTAGGCGCTGGTCCTTCTCCGGCTCGGCTGCCATCAACTCCTTGGTCGCAGTTAACACCCGCCGCCAGACAGCCCGCCCGTCCATTTCGCCCATCTCGAGCATCGCGTCGGCCTTCACCGCTTGAGACCGATTGCGCGTTCGTAGGCTTCGTCGGATGTCCCGAACCCCCACTTT
>JAZFVR010000325.1:0-2702 GCA_036447835.1 Alphaproteobacteria bacterium
CGACGACGCCGACGATCTCGCCGCCTGGGCACGCAAGGCGCTCGACGCCGCGCTCGAGGGCCGGGCGGGCCGTCGTCCACCCGACCGTCGCGATTAGCCCGGCCGCGTCGAGGTCGAAGGACGAACCCAATGTACATGGTCTACGGTGGCAGGTTTACGCGCACGGTCTGCGTAGAGATGGTGCTGGAAGAAGGCAACCTTCCCTACGAGGTTCGCGAGATCGATATCCTTCGCGGTGAACACCGCGAGCCGGAATTCCTCTCCGTCAATCCGGCCGGCTATGTGCCGGCGCTGGTCACGCCCGAGGGCCAGGTGCTGCACGAAGCGGCTGCCATCATGCTGTATCTCGCCGATCGCCATGGTCTCGACCAGCTTGCGCCGCGGATCGATGAACCCGAGCGGGGATTGTTCTATAGCAAGCTCTTTTTCCTCACCAATGACGTTCAGCCGGCCATGAAGCGCCTGTACTTCCCCCACCGCTACTCCACCGACGAAGCGGACACGCCTCGAATCAAGACGCAGGCGGCGCGCATGGCGAAGGAGCGCTGGCAGGTCGTCGATGACCATCTTGCGAGGAACGGCCCCTACCACCTCGGCGCGCGATTCAGCCTCGTCGACCTCTACATGGCGATGTGGGCGGCCTTGTTCGAGCCGCCGGAGGAGCTGTTCGTCGATTGCCCCGCGATCAAGTCGTGCTACGACCTTGTCGCTGCCCGGCCGAAGTCCGGACCGCTCCTGAAAAGACACGAGAACGTGGGCGCGGAATACCGGGCCGCCACATCCGAAGCCGACATCGTCGGGTTGGGCTCTCGATCGAACGCCAGCGTTCTCGACGAGCACACATCCTAGGCCGCTTCCACGCTCTGTGGTTAAATGCGCCCCGTCCGCAACCGAGCGGGGAGAGCCGCCATGGCCGCTGAGCCCAAGTCGCGCACCGAAACCGATTCCTTCGGCCCCATCGAGGTGCCCGCCGACCGCTACTGGGGGGCGCAAACGCAGAGATCGCTCGCCAACTTCAAGATCGGCACCGACCGCATGCCGCCGTCGCTGGTGCGCGCCTTCGGCATCGTCAAGAAGGCGGCGGCGGCCGTGAACGCCGAGGCCGGCAAGCTCGACAAGGGCCTCGCCGACGCCATCTGCCGCGCCGCCGACGAGGTCATCGATGGCCGGCTTGCCGATCACTTCCCGCTCGTCGTCTGGCAGACCGGCTCGGGCACCCAGACCAACATGAACGCCAACGAGGTCGTCGCCAACCGCGCCATCGAGCTGCTCGGCGGCGAACTCGGCGCCAAGTCACCGGTGCATCCCAACGACCACGTCAACTTGGGGCAGTCGTCGAACGACAGCTTCCCCACCGCCATGCACATCGCCGCGGTCGAGGAGATCCACCATCGCCTGTTCCCCGGGCTCGAGCACCTGCACGCTGCGCTCGCCGCCAGGGTCGCGGCGTTCGCCGACATCATCAAGATCGGCCGCACCCATCTCCAGGACGCCACCCCGCTCACCCTCGGCCAGGAGTTCTCGGGCTACGCCAAGCAGGTCGAGTACGGCATCGCGCGCGTCACGGCCGCGCTGCCGCGGCTCTACCCCCTGGCCCAGGGCGGCACCGCGGTGGGCACCGGGCTCAACGCCACGGTCGGCTTCGCCGAGCGCTTCGCCGTCGAGGTGGCGAAGATCACCGGGCTGCCGTTCGTCAGCGCCGAGAACAAGTTCGAGGCGCTCGCCGCGCACGACGCGATCATCGAGATGTCGGGCGCGCTCAACGTCATCGCCGCCTCGCTGATGAAGATCGCCAACGACATCCGCCTCGCCGGCTCGGGCCCGCGCTGCGGCTTCGGCGAGTTGCGCCTGCCCGAGAACGAGCCCGGATCGTCGATCATGCCGGGCAAGGTCAACCCCACCCAGTGCGAGGCGCTGACCATGGTCTGCGCCCAGGTCATGGGCAATCACGTCGCCGTCACCGTCGCCGGCTCGAACGGCCACTTCGAGCTCAACGTGTTCAAGCCGGTGATGATCCACAACCTGATGCACTCGATCCGCCTCATCGCCGATGCCGCGGTCAGCTTCACCGACAACTGCGTCGCCGGCATCGAGGCGAACGTCGAGCGCATCACCCAGCTTCGCGACGATTCGCTCATGCTCGTCACCGCGCTCAACCCGCACATCGGCTACGACAACGCCGCCAAGGTGGCCAAGAAGGCCTACGCCGAGGGCACCACGCTCAAGGCGGCGGCGCTGGCGCTGGGCCTGTTGACCGAGGAGCAGTTCGACGAATGGGTGCGGCCCGAGAACATGGTCGGGCCGAGCCCGTGAGCGCCGCGCCGTGCCCCAGGACCTGCGCAAGCACTCGGTGGTGATCGCCGGGCACCGCACCAGCGTCTCGCTCGAGGGGGCGTTCTGGCGGGCGCTCAATGACATCGCCGAGGCGCGCGGCGTCTCGCTCAACCGCCTGATCGCCGAGATCGACGCCGGACGCAGCGGCAACCTGTCGAGCGCGATCCGCGTCTACGTGCTCGATCACCTGCACGCCAAAGCGGAAGCGTGTAAAACGAAAACTTCGGGAGATCCGCTCTGACTACTGGCCCAATCCTTGAAGAAGGCCCTTGAGCAGGCTCTTGAACTCTTCTTCCGGCTTGGGCTCCGGGGGCGCGGCTTGCGCCGGCGCTTGTTGGGGCACAGGCGCGGGCGCCGGCTGCGCCTGG
>JAZFVR010000326.1:0-5501 GCA_036447835.1 Alphaproteobacteria bacterium
AGCTCGCTCGCCTCGCCGCTGTTGACGTTGCGCAGGCGCACGGCGGTGACGCCGGGCGGGTCGCCGGCGCCCAGAATCCCCTCGACGACGCTGTCCCACACGACGGCGATCTTCGCATTGGCGAACAGGCGGTCCTGCAGGATCTTGTCGGCGCGCAGCGCGTCGCGGCGGTGGATCAGCGTCACCTTGGTGGCGAAGTTGGTGAGGAAGAGCGCCTCCTCGACCGCGGTGTTGCCGCCGCCGACCACGACGACCTCGCGGTCGCGGAAGAAGAAGCCGTCGCACGTGGCGCAGGCCGAGACGCCGAAGCCCTTGTACGCCTCCTCGCCCTCGACGCCGAGCCAGCGCGCCTGGGCGCCGGTGCAGATAATGAGCGCGTCGCCCGTATAGACGTCGCCCGAATCGCCGACGCAGCGGAACGGGCGCGCGCCGAGATCGGCCTCGACGACAATGTCGGACAATATGCGGGTGCCGACGTGGCGCGCCTGCAATTCCATCTGCTCCATCAGCCACGGACCCTGGATGACGTCGGCGAAGCCCGGGTAGTTCTCGACGTCGGTGGTGATGGTGAGCTGGCCGCCCGGCTGCAGGCCCTGCACCACGGTCGGCGCGAGGTTGGCGCGCGCGGCGTAGATCGCGGCGGTGTAGCCGGCCGCGCCCGAGCCGACGATGAGTACGTGCGAGTGATGTTTCTCGGCCATGTCTTGTGGTCCGCAAGGCAAACCGGGCCGCCACGCGCGGCGGCCCAGGCTCAGATAGGTATCGCAAGGTTCAAATTACAGGGTCCGGAGGCACGCTGCCAGAGCTTTGGCGCCGGCGTCAGTCGAGGCCGAGGTGGCGGCGCACCTCGGTGGCGACGCGCGCGGTCTCGTTGAGTGGCGCGTACTCCCAGCTCTCGAGCGTATCGCCGAGCGGGCGGGTGCAGCCGGCGCGGCGCAGGCTTTCGTGGAAGCGGCGGAACTTCTCCGACCCGCCGGGCAGGTCGACGACGTGGACGGGCTTGCCGGTGGTGCAGGCCTCTGAGACCATGGCCATCGAATCGCCGGTGACGACGATGGCGTCGGCGAGCGCGAGGTAGGCGAAGTAGGGGTTGTCGCCGCGCCCGTCCCACATCACCGCGGCGACGCCGTCGAGGCGGGCGGCGAGCGCCTTCGCATTCTCCTCGCCGGTGCGTCGCGAGGGCGTGATCATCAGCCCGGCGCCGGTCGCGCGCGCCACGGCGGCAAGGCGGTCGCCGATGCCGGCCGCGGTCGCCGGGTCGAGCCGGTGGCGCTTGCTGTTGCCGCCGATCAGCACCGCGACGCGCGGGTGCGGCAGGTGGGCGACGCCATCGGCGAACGCCGGCGCCTCGGCGGCGAGGCGCTCGGGCGTCACCCGGTTCATGGCGCCGGTGGTGACGATCACGTTGGCCCCGCTGACCCGGTCGTGCTCGGGCGCGACGACGAGGTCGAAGCGGTCGAGGCGCACCGCCGGGTCGAGGATCTGCACGGTGAAGCAGCGCCCGCGGCTTCGCCGCTTGATGGCGATCGACAGCGCCACCGTCTGCCGGCCGGAGGCGATCAGCAGGTCGGGCCACGGCGGCGTCAGCGGGTCGCTGCCCGCTCCCGGCGCGCGCAGGGGCGCCAGCCACAGCTGCGGTGGCAGGCGCGACCAGGGCCATCGCGGATAGACGCGCTTGATCGCGGTCTCGAGGCCGACCGCCTCGGCGAGCCCCCGGCACGGGTTCTCGTTGCCGGGCTTTTCGTCGGTGAGGACCCAGCAGGTCTCGGCGTTCATCTCAGAATTCGTTGCCGGGCCGGCGGCGATTCACGCCCGCGGCGCGACCGGCCCACTAGTTGAATCTGACCTTGACGATTTCGAAGCTCTTGGTGCCGCCCGGGGTGGTCACCTCGACGCTGTCGCCGACGCTCTTGCCGATGATCGCGCAGCCGATCGGCGAGGTGACCGACAACAGGCCCGACTTGATGTCGGCCTCGTCGGTGCCGACGATTTGATAGGTCGATTCCTCGTCGGTGTCCTCGTCGGCGAGTGTCACCGTGGCGCCGAACTTGACCGCCTTGCCCGAGAGTTTCTTGACGTCGATGACGTCGGCGCGGCTGATCTTGTCCTCGAGCTCGATCACACGTCCCTCGATATACGCTTGGCGTTCCTTGGCTGCGTGGAATTCGGCGTTCTCGGAGAGATCTCCGTGGCCGCGGGCTTCCTCGAGCGCGCTGATCACCTGCGGCCGCTCGACGCTCTTCAGCCGGCGCAGCTCCTCTTCGAGGCTCGCGTAGCCCCGGCCGGTCATGGGAAATTTCTTCATCGCCCAGATTCCACGACTCACGACACCCCGCCCCGCCCGCTTTGCGGCGCGACGGGAATGGAACAATTACGATAAGACTGTAGCGGGGCGACTTCAAGACCGCCCGAGTTCACCGCGGCGATCGCCCGCACCATGGCGCGGCATCCGGCGACCGTGGTGTGGTAGGCGACCCCGTTGGTGAGCGCGGCCCGGCGCAGGCTGAAGCTGTCGGCGATCGCCTGCGCGCCTTCGGTGGTGTTGAAGACGAGCGCGATATCGCCGCCCGCGATCATATCGACGCAATGGGGCGAGCCTTCGGCCACCTTGTTGACGACAGCCACCGAGAGGCCGGCGTCGGCGAGGAATTGCGCGGTGCCCCGCGTCGCCACCAGCGAGAATCCGAGGCCCGCGAGCGCCTCGGCGAGCGGCACCATAGCCGGCTTGTCGCGGTCCTTCACCGAGACGAACACGGCGCCCCCGGCCGGCAGGCCTGCGCCGCAGCCGAGCTGCGACTTGGCGAACGCCCGGCCGAAGTCGCGGTCTAGGCCCATGACCTCGCCGGTCGATTTCATCTCGGGGCCGAGGATCACGTCGACGCCGGGGAAGCGCGCAAACGGGAACACCGCCTCCTTCACCGCGACGTGCCCGGGCGTCACCGGCGCCAGGCGGAAACTGGCGAGCGTCTCGCCGGCCATCACCCGCGCGGCGATCTTGGCGATGGGCACGCCGATGGTCTTAGCGACGAAGGGAACCGTGCGGCTCGCCCGCGGATTGACCTCGAGCACGTAGACGTCCTCGCCCTTGACCGCGAACTGCGCGTTCATCAGCCCGACCACGCCGAGCGCGCGCGCCAGCACCTCGGTCTGGCGGCCGATCTCCTCGATGATCGCGGGCGCCAGCGAATGCGGCGGCAGCGAGCACGCCGAATCGCCCGAGTGCACCCCGGCCTCCTCGATGTGCTCGAGAATCCCGGCGACGAACACGTCGTCGTCGTCGGCGATGGCGTCGACGTCGACCTCGATGGCGTCCTGCAGGTAGGAATCGATGAGCACCGGGTTTTCGCCCGACGCCTTGACCGCCGCGCCGACGTAACGCGCGAGCGCGTCGTCGTCGTGGACGATCTCCATGGCGCGGCCGCCGAGCACGTAGGAAGGGCGCACCACCACCGGGTAGCCGATGCGCCGCGCGATCGCGAGCGCCTCGTCCACCGAGCGGCAAGTGCCGTTCGCCGGCTGGCGCAGCCCGAGGCGATCCAGGAATTCCTGGAAGCGCTCGCGGTCCTCGGCGAGGTCGATGGCGTCGGGCGAGGTGCCGATGATCGGCACGCCCGCGGCCTCGAGCGCGTGGGCGAGCTTGAGCGGCGTCTGCCCGCCGAACTGGACGATGACGCCGATGAGCGTGCCGCGCGCCTGCTCGATGCGCGCGATCTCGATCGTGTGCTCGGCGGTGAGCGGCTCGAAGTAGAGGCGATCGGAGGTGTCGTAGTCGGTCGAGACGGTCTCCGGGTTGCAGTTGACCATGATCGTCTCGATCCCCGCCTCGCCGAGGCCGTAGGCCGCGTGCACGCAGCAGTAGTCGAACTCGATGCCCTGGCCGATGCGGTTGGGGCCGCCGCCGAGGATGATGACCTTGCGGCGCTCGCTCGCCTGCGCCTCGCACTCGGGCGCATCCGAGCCGTCGCCCTCGTAGCACGAGTACATGTAGGGGGTGCGCGCCTCGAACTCGGCGGCGCAGGTGTCGACGCGCTTGCATACCGGGAACACCGCGAGGCGCGTCCTCAGCCCGGCGACGTCGGCCTCAGCGATCCCGGCGAGCTCGCCGAGGCGGGCGTCCGAGAAGCCCATCTTCTTGAGCGCGAGAAGCGCGCCCGCGTCGCCGGGCAGGCCGTGCGCGCGCACGTCGTTCTCGGCTGCGACGATCGCCGAGATCTGCTCGATGAACCAGGGATCGTAGCGGCACGCGGCGTGGATCTCCTCGATGCTCATGCCGGCGCGCAACGCCTGGGCGATGACGAGTATCCGCTCGGGCGTCGCGCGCGCGAGCTCCGTGCGCAGGGCATCCGCGCCATCGCCGGGAATCGCGACCTCGTTGAGCCCGGTGAGCCCGGTCTCGAGCGAGCACAGCGCCTTCTGCAACGACTCGGCGAAGCTGCGGCCGATCGCCATGACCTCGCCGACCGATTTCATCGCCGTGGTCAGCAGCGGCTCGGTGCCGGGAAACTTCTCGAAGGCGAAGCGCGGCACCTTGGTGACCACGTAGTCTATCGTCGGCTCGAACGACGCCGGCGTCACGCCGGTGATGTCGTTGTCGATCTCGTCGAGGGTGTAGCCGACGGCGAGCCTCGCCGCGACCTTGGCGATGGGGAAGCCGGTCGCCTTCGACGCCAGGGCGGATGAGCGCGAGACGCGCGGGTTCATCTCGATGACGACCATGCGCCCGTCGGCGGGGTCGACCGCGAACTGCACGTTCGAGCCGCCGGTGTCGACGCCGACCTCGCGCAGCACCGCGATCGCGGCGTTGCGCATGATCTGGTATTCCTTGTCGGTCAGCGTCAGCGCCGGCGCCACGGTGATGCTGTCGCCGGTGTGAACCCCCATGGGGTCGATGTTTTCGATCGAGCAGACGATGATGCAGTTGTCGGCGCGGTCGCGCACGACCTCCATCTCGTACTCCTTCCACCCCAGCACCGATTCCTCGATCAGCACCTGATGCACGGGCGAGGTGTCGAGCCCGGCGGCGACCACGGCGTCGAACTCGGCGCGGTCGCGGGCGACGCCGGCGCCGGCGCCGCCCAGGGTGAAGCTCGGGCGGACGATCGCCGGAAGGCCGACGTGGGCGAGCGCCGCACGCGCCTCTTCCGCGTCGTGGGCGAGGCGGCTCTTCGGGCATTCGAGGCCGATGCGCGTCATCGCGTCGCGGAACTGCTCGCGATCCTCGGCCTTCTCGATGACCGCGCGCGACGCCCCGATCAGCTCGACGCCGAAGCGGTCGAGCACGCCGTCGCGCGCCAGGTCGCAGGCGATGTTGAGCGCGGTCTGCCCGCCCATGGTGGGAAGCAGCGCGTCGGGCTTCTCGCGCTCGATCACCTTGGCCACCATCTCGGGCGTGATCGGCTCGATGTAGGTGGCGTCGGCGAGCTCGGGGTCGGTCATGATCGTCGCCGGGTTCGAGTTGACGAGCACGACGCGGTAGCCCTCGGCCTTGAGCGTCTTGCACG
>JAZFVR010000327.1:0-3824 GCA_036447835.1 Alphaproteobacteria bacterium
CCCCCGGCGCGACCATCGGCTCGGCGTGGCCGGCCGGATCGTGGTGCGGGCATGGGGGTCGAACGTTAAGATACCGTTAGCCCTGCTGTGGTCACCTGTTGCGTCGGGCATCGTCGCGCCGATGCCGGTATCGCGTCGCAACGGCCGCAGGTCGCCACCATGTCAGAACTCACCCAGGACGATGTCGAGAGGCTGCTCAACGAGCCGTCGCCTCTGGCGCGTGCCGAGACGGCGGCGAAGGTCTCGGCGGTGTTCGCCCGGCGCGATCTCAGGCCCAACGAGCGCGCCCTCGCCGAAGAGGTCTTCCGCATCATGCTGCACGACAGCGACGTGAGCGTGCGCCGGGCGCTGTCCGAGAACCTCAAGGACAACCCCGAGGTGCCGCGCGACGTGGCGCTCAGCCTGGCCAGGGACGTCGAGGAGGTGGCGGTGCCAATGCTGCACTTCTCGGTCGTCTTCACCGACGACGACCTGGTCGAGATCGTGCGCACGCGGCCGCTTGCCTGCCAGCTCGCCGTGGCGCGGCGTGCGGAGGTGTCGCCGACGGTCTCCGACGCCCTCGCCGAGACCCATAGCGAAGAGGTCGTGACGACGCTGGCGCAAAATCCGGGTGCCGAGATCGCCGACGAGACCTACGGCAAGGTCATCGACATGTTCTCGGGCAACGAGGTCGTCATGGACAGCTTGGCCGCGCGTCCGACGCTGCCGGCCAAATACGCCGAGCGGTTGATCGCGATGGTTTCCGAGAACCTGCGCATCCATCTCGCCACCCACCCCGGCCTTCCCCCCGGTCTCGCCGACAGGCTGATCATGCAGAGTCGTGAGCAGGCGACGGTGGCGCTGGTCTCGGCCGAGGCGTCCGATGTCGAGCTCAGCGAGCTCGTGCGCCACCTCTACGCCAAGGGGCGCCTCACCGCATCGATCATGGTGCGCGCGCTGTGCGTGGGCGACTTCCCGTTCTTCGAGGCGGCGATGGCTTTCCTTGCCGAGATTCCGCTCGACAATGCGCGCCTGCTGGTGCGCGACGGCGGCGGGCTCGGGCTCGAATCGCTGTGCAACGCCACCGCTCTCCCCGAGGCGATCTACGGGGTGGCGCGCATCGCCGTCGACGTGGCGCAGCAGACCGAGTACAGCGGCGGCCGCGAGGGCCGCGATACCTACCAGCGGCGCCTCGTCGAACGCTTCGGCGGAAGCGGCGAGGGCCTCCATCCCGACGGCCTCGAAACCCTGCTCGTCCGCCTCGCCGGCACCGGCTCGCAAGAGCCGGAGCAAGCCTCGGCGACCCACGGACGCGCCCGGCGCTGACGTCCCGCGCGCCGCGCCGGCGAGCGGTCGCTGGACGCCGGGCGGCTTCGGTATTAAATGATCGAGAGGCGGGCGGTGACGCCGCCCGGGAAGGCCGTCGCGTCGGCGCGAAGGAGTTCTTGATGGCTCGTCTCACCCGGACTTCCGGCTACGGCACAGGCACGCGGCGGGCCGCCACGATGTTCGCTGCGACGGCGATCGTCGTGGCACTCGCTTTGGCGGGGGGCCCGGCCGCAGCGCAGGAGTTCGAGGTGCCCGACGGCTTCGTCGTCGACGCCGGGCCGGCGGTCGACGCGAGCGACGAATGGCGCCATCTGATGACGGTCACGCCGGCCGAAGGCGCGTTCGCCCACCTGAGCGCCATCTATCTGCGCGAGCTTCGCCGCGCGGTCGAGGACCCCGACGCCTGGCTCAAGGCGCGCCTAAGCGGCGACCTGGGCGATCTGAGCGCGGCCGAGCAACTCTTCAACAGCCCCGACAGCCCCTTCGGCGACCCGGCGTTCGACGCGCTGCGCGAGGTGATTCCCGAGATTCTGGAAGGATTCCGCGCCCTCGCCGAGCTGCCCTTGAAGTTCTGCGACGGGCCGCAGCTCGGCTACAACGTGAGCGGTGAATTCCGCGAGCTCTATTGCGTCTACGAAGTGGGGCCGGTGCGCCAGTACCAGGTGCTCAGGCTCCAACGCGCCGCCGGGCGCTGGTTCTACACCGAGATCGTGACCATGAACGAACGCCGCCTCAGGCATCTGCTGGCGATCGCCAACTCGTTCACGGTCGACGGCTGATCCGGCGCCGCTGTCGGCGGCCCGCTCGCCTTCGGCCGCCCGGACCTACGCCTCTGCCGTATCCTTGAACTCGATCTCGACGAACGCGAACTCGTGGTCGCTGACGTTGGTGACGTCGTGTTCGACGCCGGCGCGCCGAAAGTACGACCGCCCGGCGGCGAGCTCGGCGACGGTTTCTCCGTCGGGCCCGGTGAGCCGCAGGCTGCCGCTGGTCAGGGGCACCACCACGTAGTCGTGAGCGTGGCGATGGTGGCCGGTCGCCGCGCCGGGAGCGAACCGCCACTCGGTCACGCGCGTGAGTTCGTTGTCGACCTGTACCGTCGGAACCGCTTTCATCGCTGCGCCGCCTTTGCCTGGTTATCCTGCTGCGGCTTCAGGATAGACCCGATGAGCGCGCGAATGAACCACGTGGGCGGCGAGGGGAGCGCGCGATCGGGCGATCGCACGCCGGAACGGCTACTCCGCGGATTCGAGGGAATGAATGCGGAGGTTTTCCTGATCGTTGGAGAGAAGCTGAACCGCCACGGCCCCGGTTTCGGTGCGGACGATGAGTTCGAGAAACCAGTGCTCACCGTCGCCGGCGTCCATCGGTTGGCCCGAAGGGATGCGCGTGACGCGCTCAACGTCGACACTCATGCTGCGGTTATCGTTGAAGGTCATCAATGCAACCGATTTCTGCCCGGTATCCTTCATATCGTTTCTCGTTTGATTCAAGCGCGCGGGCGCCCGGGTGGCGGACCTATGCGTCCGCGGCTTCCTCGCCCGGCACGTCGTCGCCATCCGCGTCACCGCACGCAGCGGCGTCGCACGACTCACCCGACAGCTTCGAAGCGAACTTCCCGGGCATATATTGGGCGATCGTCTCGGGGGAATCGACGAACTTGAGCCCGAGCCGGTTGCCCTCGCGCCATATCACGTCGGCGGGAAACGTCCCGAAACGGTCGATCTTGAGATTGACGGTGGCGCTGCACTCGAAATCCGCCGGCACGCGAAGTTTGGCGCCGTTCACCGATACGTCGAGCACCACCACGTCGGCATTTCGGTCGCCGTCCATGAGGCAACCGGAAAGCAGGGTGGGCATGCGTTTGAACTTCCGCTTCTCCACGCCATCCCCGGGTATTCTCGCCTTGCTCTGCATGTTCAGACTTCTCCGGTCGGCCCGCCCAAACGGTTTTCGGGGACCGCGAAGCATGACCGACAAAGCTTGTCATTCGATTAACCCGTGACACAGGGTTAACGGAGGTTGAAGACAATCGGCGCTTGTGCTCCGACCGCCGCTCGCGCGCCGCGATTCATGGTCCCGCCCGGGGTAGGCCGTTCCTTCCCCCCGGGAAGCCACGCATCGCTAACCTCGCGGCAAGGAATCGACCCTACGCTTGCCCAAGATGGCCCTTCTCCCGGCACCCTCGCGGCGCGGGTTACAGGGGGCGGCGCGGAACGGGCCGATGTCATGCCGTCACCGCGCCACGAGGCCAATTCAGCTTGACCACGGCACAGCCATGACCGCCTCCTCCGATACGACCGATACCGCACCGCAGGAAGCCGAGAGCTTTCTCGCCATGCAGGAGAGGGTCAAGGGCACCAACATCAACCAGCAAACCCTACTTGCCACGGATTACCTCAATCGCTTCAATGAAATAATCATGCTTCTTGAGATGCTCCCTGATGTTACGGACTGTCTCGAAGACGCCAGGGAATGGCAGCCCAAGAGCTATCAGGAGCATTTTCGCGACAGCA
>JAZFVR010000328.1:0-2525 GCA_036447835.1 Alphaproteobacteria bacterium
CCCCCGCGCGCGGAATGCCGTTTCGGATGCGCTCATACCAAGGATCAATGATAGAGACCCATAGAGATCGTGTCAGCGTTGCGCCGGAAAGGCAAGGGAGCCGCAGGCGATGCGGGGCATCGTCAAGGTTTCCTGACGCCCTCCGGCGCAACGCGGACACTACCGGGACGGCGGTTTCCCGTGGCCTTCGGATGTCGTTGCCCCCGCCTTGCGATGCCCCGCATCGCCGCGCCGGGCGCGCCTAACCGAAGGCCACGGGAAACCGTCTCTATGGGTCTTTATCGTTGATCCTTGGTATTATGCTGCAGGGCCCGGCAAACGAGATGTCGGGGCGGCGCCCTGGCCCCCATACCTCGACAGGCTCGGTATGTGGGCCTCACCCTGAGCATCCTCATCCCGAGCCTGTCGAGGGACGAAGCGCGGGGCCCATGAAGATCGACCGCATCGACCACGTCGTGCTCACCGTCCGCGACATCGACGCCACGGTCGCGTTTTACACCCGCGCGCTCGGCATGGAATCGAGAATATTCGCCGGCGGCCGCGTCGCGCTGCACTTCGGCGAGGCGAAGATCAACCTGCACCCGGACCCCAGCCCCATCGAGCCGAAGGCGGCGCGGCCGACGCCCGGCTCGGCCGATCTCTGCTTCGTCTCCGAGACCCCGCTCGACGCGCTGGCGCGGCGGCTCGAGGCCGCGGGCGTCGCCGTCGAGCTCGGGCCGATCGCGCGCAGCGGCGCCAGCGGGCCGATCACCTCGATCTATCTCCGCGACCCCGACGGCAACCTGATCGAAATCGCCAATTACTGATCCGCGGGGGCCGCCGGGGCGGCGCAAGCGACCGTGCGGGCGCTTTACGCGGGCGGCGCCGGGGCCGTATCATGCGACCCGACATGACCGACACCGCGCCTATCCGGACACCGGCCGCGCCGCTGCTGTTCGACGCCGTGCTCGCGCCGCACCGCTCGCTGTCGCGGCTCGGCTTCTGCGCAGTGATGTCGCTGACCATCGGCGCCTGTCTCGTTCTCGGCATCGGCTTCTTGCTGGCGGGCGCGTGGCCGGTGGTCGGCTTCTTCGGCCTCGGCGTGGCGGCCCTGTGGCTGGCCTTCGAGCTCAGCTACCGTAGCGGCCGGCTGAGGGAGACGCTGCAGCTGTCGCCCGACACGCTCACGGTGCGCCGCATCTTTCCCTCGGGGCGCGCGTGCGAATGGCGCCTCCAGCCCTACTGGCTGCGCGTCGAGATCGACGAGCCGGCCGAGCCCGACAGCCCGCTTACCTTCGCCTCGCACGGACGCCGGCTCGCCATCGGCGCGTTCCTCACGGTCGACGAGCGCGTAGAGCTGGCGCAGGCGTTGAGGCAGGCGCTCGACAGGCTGCGCCGCTTGCCCGAGCCGCTGCCGCAGATCTGACGGCGCGGACCGCCCGTCCCCGCCGGATCGGTGTCCCCGACAACCAGCCCGCGCGATCTCGCGCTCCTGCTCCTGCTGGCGGCGATCTGGGGCAGCTCGTACACGCTGATCAAGCTCGCCCTGCCGACGGTGCCGCCGGTCACCGTCACCGCCGGACGCATGATCGTCGCCGCGGCGGTGATGCTCGTGGTGCTCCGATTGCGCGGCGAGCGGCTGCCTTCGCGCTTGCGCGACTGGGCGCCGTATCTCGTCACCGGGATCATCGGCAACGCGCTGCCGTTCACGCTCATCAACTGGGGCGAGACGCGCATCGACGCCGGGCTCGCGGCGATCCTCACCGGCGTCATGCCGCTGGGTACCATGCTGCTCGCCCACGTCTTCATCTCGGACGAGCGCTTCACGCTGCGCAAGGGTGCCGGCGTCGCCGCGGGCTTCGCCGGCCTCGTCGTGCTCGTCGGCGCCGACGCGCTCGCCGGGCTCGGGGCGCAGGTGCTCGCCCAGCTTGCCGTCGTCGGCGCGGCGCTGTGCTACTCGGCCTCGACGGTCTACGCGCGCGGCCTTTCGCGCCTGTCGCCCACGGTGATGACCGCCGCGACCATGGTGACGGCGAGCGCGGCGAGCGTGCCTGTCGCACTGGTGGCGGAGGCGCCGTGGCGGCTCGAGCCGGGCGTCATCGCGATCGCCGCGATCATCGTGCTCGGCGTCGGCGCCACCGCCGCCGGCATGTTGATCTTCTTCGTGCTCGTGCGCTCGGCGGGGGCCACCCTCACGGCGCTCGTCAACTACCTGGTGCCGGTGATGGGGGTGGCGTGGGGCTGGCTCGTACTCGCCGAGACGCCGAGCCTGCGGGCGCTCGCGGCGCTGGCGCTGATCCTCTCGGGGATAGCCGCGATCAACCGACGCCCGCGCGCGGCGCGACCTCCTAGCCCGTAAGACCGAGCACGTCGGCCATGCCGTAGAGGCCGGGGGGCTTGCCGCGCGCCCACAGCGCCGCGCGCACCGCGCCGCGGGCGTAGATCTGGCGGCTCGACGCGCGGTGGCCGAGCTCGAGGCGCTCGCCGTCGGCGGCGAAGACGACCGTGTGGTCGCCGACGACGTCGCCGCCGCGCAAGGCGGCGAA
>JAZFVR010000329.1:0-4199 GCA_036447835.1 Alphaproteobacteria bacterium
AAGCAGACGGTCCCAATGGGTGAGTTTTGGCCGATGACGAATCTGGCGTTGAAGCACAGCCACCCGATGGCGGAGCGTCACGATGTCGGCCTCTACCGGCGACTGGGCAATAAGCCGCCGGAACAGACCCCGGATAATCGACGTCAGGAAATCAAACATTGCCGACGGATCGGCGCACGATTCACCACACGGTCAAGACCCGAAGTCCGGATGAGATTTTTATTAGGGACAGGCGCGCTAGGTCACCGAGGAGCTGCGCCGCAGGCTGCGCGCCCTGAGTCCCCTCGAGCAGTCGGTCGAATGGGCCGGACGGCGACCCGCGCGGCCCGGCGAGGGGTTTGTCACGAATCCGAGGTGCTCCGAGAGAGCATTGCCGGTAGCCTGATCAGATGACGACGGTCAAGCCACCAGGCCTTGTGTGCCGCGCTGGCGACCACGGCGAGCGGCGCGCAGTCATGGGGCGTTATGAGCGCCTGAGCCCCGACGCGCGTTGGTCGTAGGGGGCAGGTCGGTACGGAGGATTCTGGCATTTGCGCTGACGGGACCTCATGGACCCATGGGGCGTGGCGTCCTCAATTCTGGAAATTCGCCCCGTTAACATAGGCCAAGAGCGGTATCATAGGCCAAGAACGGTCCGCACCATCTAGCCATGCACCAACGCCCATGAGCGACGAAGCGCACATCGACACCGGCGCGGTCAAGGCGCGGCTCATCGCCCGGCGCGAGGAGTTGCTGAGCGTCGCCGAGGCGAGCGCTGAAGCCCGCGCGCCGGTCGAGCTCGACCAGTCGCGGGTGGGCCGGCTGTCGCGCATGGACGCGCTGCAGGACCAGGCCATGGCGCTCGAGACCGCGCGACGCCGCGACCTCGAACTGAGGCGTATCGACGCCGCGCTCGCGCGCATCGCCGAGGGCGAGTACGGCGATTGCGTCGCTTGCGGCGACGAGATCGCCGGCAAGCGTCTCGACCTCGACCCGACGACACCGGTGTGCATCGCCTGCGCGAGCAAGGCGGCGGGCGGCTGAGGTGCGGCACTCCTTTCACCATTCGGCCAAGCGATGAGCCGCAAAGATCGAGGGCTCGCGCCGCCGATCATCGTGCGCAAGGCGTACCGGGAGCCTTCGGTTTTCCTGCCCGAGAACCTGCTGCGAGAGGCCAGGCGCCAAAAGCGGGTGCCCGACGGCGCGGTGCCCGAGGTCTGCGTCCTCGACCCCGACGGCGACATCGTACGGCATCTTCGCCGGGCGGGCGCCGCGCAGGCCTGCGAGGCGTGGGCGTGCTATCATACCGAGCTCGACGAGTTCACCCGTGACGGCATGGAATTCGGCATCGTCGGCTGCGCCGTCGGCGCGTCGTTCGCCGTGCTCGTCGCCGAGGAGCTCTTCGCCTCGGGCTGCGCCTTCCTCGTCAGCGTGACATCGGCCGGACAGATCGTCGCGCGCGGAGAGCCGCCCTATTTCGTGCTCATCGACCGTGCGCTCAGGGACGAGGGCACGAGCTACCACTATCTGCCGCCGTCGGACTACGCCGGCATCGACGCCCGCGTGCTGGCGGCGATGGAGGGCGCGTTCGACGATCTCGCGATCGCCGTCCATCGCGGCGCCACCTGGAGCACCGACGCGCCGTTCCGCGAGACCAACGAGGCCATTGCCTTCTGCAAGGAACAAGAAATCATGGCGGTGGAGATGGAGGCGGCGGCGCTCTACGCCTTCGCCCGGGCCCGCGGGCGTCCGGTCGTCTGCTTCGCCCATGTGACCAACCGGATGGCCCGCACCGAAGGCGACTTCGAGAAGGGCACCGCCGACGGCAGCGCCGACGCCCTGGCGGTCATCGCCGCGGCGGCGCGGCGCTGGCGCGCCGGGGAATCGTGAAATCTGCGGCTGCCCCGGCGCGCCGGCTGCGCTATACTCGAACTTGGCCGCCGAGCGGGCGGCCGCTAACCAAAAATAAAATGGTGGGGGAGCACGATGCGTCCGGAGGTATGGTCATGCGGTTGCGCAGCTTTGCTCTTGCCGTGCTCGCCGTCGTCGCGGTCGGCTGGACCGCCGTCGGCGCCGCCCAGGAAATCCGCTTCTTCCGTATCGGCACCGGCGGCACCGCGGGCACCTACTACCCGGTTGGCGGCCTCATCGCCAACGCCATCAGCAACCCTCCCGGCTCGCGCCCGTGCGACAAGGGCGGTAGCTGCGGCGTTCCCGGGCTCGTCGCCATGGTGCAGTCGTCGAACGGCTCGGTCGAGAACGTCGAGCAGATCGGCGCCGGCACCTTCGAGCTCGCCCTGAGCCAGGCCGACATCGCCTACTGGGCGTACCACGGCACCGGGCTGTTCGCCGACAAGGGAGCGATCACCGGCCTTCGCGTGATCGCCAACCTCTACCCCGAGAGCCTGCACGTCGTCGTGCGCCGCGACGCCGGCATCAAGGGCGTCGCCGAGCTGAAGGGCAAGCGCGTCTCGCTCGGCGAGCGCGGCTCGGGCACGCTGGTCGACGCCAAGGCGGTGCTCGCCGCCTACGGCCTCGACGAGAGCGACGTTGTGCCCGAGTACCTGCCGCCCGGCGCGGCGAGCCTGGCGATGAGCGAGGGCAAGCTCGACGCCTTCGTCTTCGTCGCCGGCTACCCGGTCACCGCGATCAGCGATCTGGCCAAGAACGTCGACATCGAGCTCCTCCCCGTCGCCGGGCCCGAGGCCGACGAGCTCGCCGCGTTCTATCCCTTCTTCACGACGAGCGTGATCCCGGCCGGCGTCTACAACGGCATCGGCGAGGTGCCGACCATCAGCATCGGCGCCCAGCTTCTGGTCTCGGCCGATATCGACGAGGAAACGGTCTACGACATCACCCGAGCGCTGTGGCACGAGAGCACGCGTCAGCTGTTCGACCGCGGCCACGCCAAGGCCCGCGTGATCCGCCTCGAAACCGCGCTCGACGGCGTCGCCGTGCCGCTGCACCCCGGCGCCGAGCGCTACTACGAAGAGGCGAAGGCCGAAGCGGCGAAGGCGGCCGAGGAGGCCAAGGCGGCGGAGTAGTGCCTGCGGCGCCGTCAGCGGGCGCCGCTGCGGCGAGGCCGGATCGGACGAGCGGCGACCCTCAGATTTCCATTTCCACGAGCTGTTCGGGCTCGGCGCGGGCGGCCTCGATCCATTCCTGCATGGCAGAGAGCGCGTGTATGGCCTCGACATAGGCCTTCGCGGTGGGCCCGAGCCCGGGCTCGTAGGTGGCGAAGCGCGAGGCCACCGGCGCGAACATGGCGTCGGCGACGCTGAAGCGGCCGAACAGGAAGTCTCCCTCGCCGCCGTAGCGTCCGCGGCAATCGTTCCAGATCGCCTCGATGCGCGCGACATCGGTAAGCGCCGCCAGCGTCGCGCCCTTGCCGGGGAGATGCGCGCGGCAGTTCATGGGCATGTCGCTGCGCAGGCTCGCGAAGCCGGCGTGCATCTCGGCGCTCACCGCGCGGGCGAGGGCGCGGGCGCCCATGTCCTCGGGCCACAGGCGTGCGGCGGGGAACTTCTCGGCCAGGTACTCGCAGACGGCGAGCGATTCGTAAACGGTGACGCCGCTGTCGTGCAGCACCGGCACCTTGCCCGCGGGCGCATGCTTGAGAATCTCGGCGCGCGTCGTCGGCCGGCGCAAGGGGATGCGCACCTCGTCGAATTCGGCCCCGGTCGATTTCAGCGCGATCCATCCCCGCAAGGACCACGACGAGTAGTTCTTGTTGCCGATGACGATGGTCATGCGCGGCATGGCGGGTCTCCGGCGCTCTCTTCTTCGCCAACCGTGTTTAGCGTGCTTTGGCGGCCGTGTCATGGCCTCGCGCGCCCCTTGCCCGCGCCCGGCGCCGCGCGTATGCTCGCCGCGATCTCCGGGCGACGGGCGACGTGAGGAAATCGCGCAATGTGCCGCTGGCTCGCCTATTCCGGCCCGCCGATTGCCCTCGACCGGCTGTTGTTCGAGCCCGAGAACTCGTTGATCCGCCAGAGCCCGTCGGCGCGCTACGCGAGGAGCGTCACCAACGGCGACGGCTTCGGGCTGGGGTGGTACGGCAGCCGCGAGGAGCCGGGCCAGTACCGCGACATCTTCCCGGCGTGGAACGATTCCAATCTGCGCAGCCTTTCCGAGCAGATCGAATCGCGCCTGTTCTTCGCCCATGTGCGCGCCACCACCGGCACGCCGACCGAGCGCGTCAACTGCCACCCGTTCCGCCA
>JAZFVR010000330.1:0-2592 GCA_036447835.1 Alphaproteobacteria bacterium
GCTCACCCATTCTCTGGCATCTGCGGCCATCATCCGCTCCTCCGCGGCTACGCGCACATCGATCGCGCCGGCACGCTGTCGATCTTGCCGGCGCCCCGACCCGACGACAAACGATTTCTGCGCCGGCTTCGGGCGCCCTCGGGCCGGTCGAGTGGCGTGCGCGCCGGTGCGCGCTTGCTCCCTTCGGCGGCGGTCCCTAGAATCGGGCGCCAACGGCCGCAAGGGCAGGGGAGGGCGCCATGGAAGGGCTGATGATGGAACGGCCCTTGCTGATCTCGTCGCTGATCACGCACGCGGCGGCGTGCCACCGGCGCTCCGAGATCGTCTCGCGCACGGTCGAGGGGCCGCTCCACCGCTACACCTACCGCGACTGCTACGCCCGCGTGCAGCGCCTCGCCCACGCGCTCGAGGCGCTCGGGGTGCGCCGTGGCGACCGCGTCGCCACCATGGCGGTGAACGGCTACCGCCATTTCGAGCTCTATTACGCGATCTCCGGTATCGGCGCGGTGTGCCATACAGTCAACCCGCGCCTGTTCGCCGACCAGATCGCCTACATCGTCAATCACGCCGCGGACCGCTTCGTCTTCGTCGACCTCGACTACGTGCCGCTGCTCGAGGACCTCGCCGGGCGCATCGGCGGCGTCGAGGGCTTCGTGGTCATGACCGACGCGGCGCATATGCCGAAGACCGCGCTCGCAGGCGCGATGTGCTACGAGGAGCTGATCGCCGATGAGCCCGACGCCTACGACTGGCCCGAGCTCGACGAGAAGGCGGCGGCGGCGCTGTGCTACACCTCGGGCACCACCGGCAACCCCAAGGGCGTGCTCTACAGCCACCGTTCGGTAGTGCTGCACGCGCTCGGCATACAGATCGCCGCCTTCGCGCTCGACGGCCGCGATTCGGTGCTGCCGGTGGTGCCCATGTACCACGTGCAGTCGTGGGGCATCCCCTACAGCGCGCCGCTGTGCGGGGCCAAGCTGGTGTTCGCCGGCACGCATGTCGACGGCAAGAGCCTGCACGACCTGTTCGAGAGCGAGCGGGTGACGGTGTCGCTCGGCGTGCCCACGGTGTGGCTCGGGCTCCTGGACTACCTGCGCCAATCGGGCAAGCGCATCGACAGCCTGCGCATGCTGGTGAGCGGCGGCGCGGCGCCGTCTCTGGCGATGATCGAGGCCTTCGAGAACGACTACGGTGTTTCGGTCAACCACGGCTGGGGCATGACCGAGACCGGCCCGGTCGCCGCCGCCGGCATCCACCACCGCGTGCTCCAAGAGCTGTCGCCCGAAGGGCGCCTCAGGATCAAGCTCAAGCAGGGCCTCACGCTGTGGGGCGTCGAGATGAAGATCGTCGACGACGAAGGCCGCAGGCTGCCCCACGACGGCGTCGCCACCGGCGAGCTTCTGGTGCGCGGGCCGTGGGTCACCCGAAGCTACTTCAACGACGCCGAGGCCACGGCGGCGGCGTTCGACGACGAGGGCTGGTTCCGCACCGGCGACGTGGTCTCGGTCGACCCCGACAGCCACGTGCTGATCACCGACCGCTCCAAGGACCTGATCAAGTCGGGCGGTGAATGGATCAGCTCGATCGACCTCGAGAATGTGGCCATGAACCACGCGGATATCGCCGAGGCCGCGGCGATCGCGCTGCCGCACCCGAAATGGGGCGAGCGGCCGCTGCTCGTCGTCGTGCCGCGCAAGGGCGCCGAACTCAGCCGCGAAACCGTGATCGAGTTCCTCACCGGCAAGGTCGCCGGCTGGTGGCTGCCCGACGACGTGGTGTTCGTTGAAGAGCTCCCGCACACGGCGACGGGCAAGGTCGCCAAGCGCAGGCTGCGCGAGCTATACAAGGACCATCGGCTGCCGACGGTTTCGCAGGCGAGGCACGGCTCATGAATTTCGATCATTCGGAAAAGGTCGCGGCGCTGCGCGCGCGGCTCCTCGCGTTCATGGACGAGGTCGTCCTGCCCAACGAGGCGACGTACCACCGCCAGCTCGAGGAAGACCGCTGGCAGTGCCCGCCGGTGATGGACGAGATGAAGGCCGCGGCCAGGGACGCGGGCCTGTGGAACCTGTTCCTGCCCGAGAGTGAACGCGGCGCCGGCCTGGGCAACCTCGAATACGCGCCCCTGTGCGAGATCATGGGCCGCTCGGCGATCGCGCCCGAGGTCTTCAACTGCTCGGCGCCCGACACCGGCAACATGGAGGTGCTCGAGCGCTTCGGCAGCGCCGAGCACCAGGCGCGCTGGCTCGCGCCGCTGCTCGCCGGCGAGATACGCTCGGCGTTCGCCATGACCGAGCCCGGCGTCGCCTCGTCGGACGCCACCAACATCGAGGCCAGTATCGCCCGCGACGGCGGAGATTACGTCATCAACGGCCGCAAGTGGTGGATCACCGGCGCCGGCGACCGGCGTTGCCGCATCTTCATATTCATGGGCAAGACCGACCCGGGCGCGCCGCGCCACCAGCAGCAGTCGATGATCCTGGTGCCCGCCGATGCGCCGGGGGTGACGATCGTGCGCCCGCTCACGGTGTTCGGCTACGACCACGCGCCGCAGGGCCATTGGGAGGTCGATTTCAAGGACGTGCGCGTGCC
>JAZFVR010000331.1:0-2340 GCA_036447835.1 Alphaproteobacteria bacterium
CGCGCACCGCGCCGCGGGCGTAGATCTGGCGGCTCGACGCGCGGTGGCCGAGCTCGAGGCGCTCGCCGTCGGCGGCGAAGACGACCGTGTGGTCGCCGACGACGTCGCCGCCGCGCAAGGCGGCGAAGCCGATCGCGCCGCGTTGGCGCGCGCCGGTCATGCCGTCGCGGCCGCGCTGGGCGACCGCGTCGAGATCGACGCCGCGCCCCCTGGCCGCGGCGCGCCCGAGCCCGAGCGCGGTGCCCGACGGCGCGTCGACCTTGTGGCGGTGGTGCATCTCGACGACCTCGATGTCGTAGTCGTCGTCGAGCGCCGCGGCGACCTGCTCGGTGAGGCGCATCAAGAGGTTGACCCCGAGGCTCATGTTGGGCGCCCAGACGATCGCCGTGTGCCTCGCGGCTTCCTCGAGCGCGGCCTCGTGCCCGGGCCCGAGCCCGGTGGTGCCGATGACGTGGATGGCGCCGGCTTGCGCCGCGAGCGCCGCGTGCGCCACGCTCGCCTCGGGCGAGGTGAACTCGAGCACGGCATCGACCGATTCGAAGAGAGCGCTCGCGTCCGAGCCGGCGGCGAGCCCCAGCGCCCCGATCCCGGCGAGCACGCCGATATCCTCGCCGAGCGCCGCCGAGCCCGCCGCCTCGACGCCGCCGCCGACGGCGCAGCCCGCGGTCTCGTGGACCTGGCGCGTGAGCATGCGCCCCATGCGTCCGGCGCAGCCCATCACGCCGATCTTCATGTCGCTCATGACGCTCCCTGTCCCGGCCGGTCGATCGTGCCCTATGTTATAGGCGGAAACCGGCGCGGCGGGAAACGACGCCGTGGAAGAGCGCGACGCGGTGATGATGGACACAGCGGTCACCCGCCGTCGGCGCATCGCCCTCGAGCCGGTCTCGCACGCGACGAAGCCCGCTCGCAATCGCGCCCTGCCGCCGATTGGGCTATGGTCTCGTGACCCCCTTCCAACCGTAGAGGGCCGGGATGGCGATCTCGATGCAGCTCGTGCTGGCAATCGTGCCTGTCGTCGCGACGGCGGCGATGGCGCCGTCGGATGCCGATCGGGCGGGTTCTCTGCGCCACATCGACGCGATCGAGATGATCTGGCGCGTCGACCGGGAGATCGACCCCGCGTCGGAGCGCAAGAGCTGTTTCGTAGTCTCGCTCGGCCGTGACGTGGTCGTAAGATTGTCCAAAGAACGCCAGGCGAAGACGGCGACGTGGTCGGTGTTCGTCGGGTTCGACAATCAGCCCGGATCGATTCGGTATTTGAGGATCAACAGAAGGATCTTCCAAACCGCCGAGGGAAACTTTCACGACAGCGACGCCAACGACATCGTCGAGCTGCTGAAATCTCCAGGCGAGCTCGCATTCGAATGGGGCAAACGGCCCGATTACGCGAAGCGCCAGGGCCTGTTCGGAACCGGCGACTTTGCGGCCAAAGCCGCCGAGTGCGAACGCTGGATGAACGGAACCCCCGTCTAAGGTCGACCCGAGGCGGCGCGCCGTCGGCAACGGCGATCCGGCGCCACGGCTGCTCTTGACCGCCGGCGGACGCCGTCTTTGCGCAGCCGTTGCACCGTCGCCCCGTATCCGGTCGTTCACGCCGGACAGGGTTAATACCAAGGATCAGATTGTGGGCGAAACGTTATGTCTTGAAGCGAACCGCAGATGCTGGCACGTTGTAGTGCTCTAGCCATACGACGCACTCAAACGTCAGTTGTGCGAATATAGGGAGGATCAAATGAAGAGACTGAGCCTGTTAGTTGCCACCGCGCTCTTGGGCACGGTGGCCTTGAGCGTCAACGCGATTGCGGCCCAGTGCCCGATCAAGATCGGCGGGCTGGCGCCGCTCTCGGCCCCGGGCGCGGTCGGCGGCGGTGAGGGAATGCGCGCGGCGATGTTGATAGCCGAGGAAGACATCAACGCCGCCGGCGGCGTACTTGGCTGCGACATCAAGGTGGTCATCGCCGATACCGAGGGCCTGCCTGAAAAGGCGTCGGCCATCATGGAGAAGCTGATCACCCAGGACGGCGTGGTCGCGGTCGGCGGCGGTTATCACAGCTCGGTCGGCGTCGCCTCGAAGGACGTCGCCGACAACCGCCACATCCCCGTGGTCTTCGCCGAGACCTGGAACGACACCATCACCGGCGACAAGCAGAAGTACATCTTCCGCATCGCGCCCTTGAGTTCCTGGGCCTCCGCCACCCTGTGGAAGACGGCGCTTCTGGCTCCCAACCTCAAGAAGGTCGCACTCCTCACCGAGAATACCGACTACGGCATTCCGGCCGCCCAAGAGACCGCCAAGGGTCTGGCGAGCGGCGGCGTCGAATCGGTGACCTTCAGCGT
>JAZFVR010000332.1:0-4593 GCA_036447835.1 Alphaproteobacteria bacterium
CCGCCGGGAAGCACCAGCCTGCCCGAGGCGTCGATCGTCTCGCGGCCGCCGTCGAGCGACGCGGCGAGGGCGACGACCCTGCCGTCGGTTACGCCGATGTCGCAACGGCTCACGTCGGCGGCGGTGACGACGGTGCCGCCCTTGATGACGAGATCGAACTCGCTCATTCCTTGTCCTCTCGCAAGTCGCGCACTCACGGCCGCACCGCGACGCCCCAGGGCATGCGCCCGACGGTGATCGACTTGATCGCCTTCCTGCGCGCCACGTCGATGACCGTGACGTCGTTGCTGACGCCGTTGGCAGTATAGAGGCGGCGTTCGTCCGTCGACAGGGCGACGTTCCACACCCGCTGGCCGACGAGGATTTAGTCCTCGACCTCGAAGCTCCGGGCGACGGCGAGCAGCGCGGGCGCCGGCAGGTCGGCGAGGAACAGGCGTAACCCGGGCGACGCCAACCGCCGGAACGCGGCGACCGGGTCGCCGTCGGCAGGCACGATCACCTCCTCGAGCTCGTAGGCTTGCTTGGTGAAACGCCCGGTGGTGTTGTCGTCGGCGAGCGCGAGGCGCGCCCCCTGGATGCCGGCGTCTTCGGCAACCGTCTCGATCAGCGACAGCGGCGGCGGCCGCGCGACCGCCTGGCCAAGGTAGGCGATGCGCACGACCTCGGGCTCGGCGCTTGCGGCCGGCGCCGCGAGACAGATTGCCGCAAGGCCCGCCAAAATGGCGGCGCGGCGACGGCCAAATTGAGGCGTTCGAATCGCCCTCATCTCTCTTGCCCTGCTTGTGCGGCTTCGCGGCGGACCAAGCGGTCGCGGGCGTCGCCGGCCTACGCCGGCACCGCTACGGTGATCTTGATGCTCGAGTAGTAGGCGACGAGGTCGTCGATGTCGGCGTCCGACAATTCCTTGGCGACGACGTCCGTTCGCCGCGGCCGAACGAGCCCGCACCAGTCTCGCCGCGGCCGCAGGCCGGGTCGTCGCGTTACGGAGAGTGTCCGATCGTCACGCCAGCCTCACCCGTCTTGCTCGTTGTTCTGCTCCGGGCGACCGCTCCGCCGGCCAAGACGCGTGAAGCCCGGTTTTCCTGGATTAGAATTCGAATCCGCCTCTTGCACGAGAGTCAAAATTCATCATCGCGTGTTCGCCGCGGCGAGCATTCGTCGCATATCGGCCCGGTTCGCGGCGGCGGACTGATTTAGGCCAACACGTTTGCCGTCGCATGGATTAGGATGCCGCGCATCTGCTTCGGTGTCGCTTCGATATGGGGGGGTCTCATGACATCAACGAAGAGATTTGTGGTTGCCGCCGCGGCGCTCACGTTGCTCGGCGGTTGCATCGGCATGGAGGTCGGCGCGGCCAAGCGGGTCGACCCCAAGGGTAGCGATTTCGACAAGGCGCTCTATGCCGGCTACCTCGAGCTCGCCGAGGCCGAGCTCGCCGAGGGCGATCATTTCGACTCCGACCGCTTCGCGCTGAGGGCGACGGCGGCGGCGGCGGGGGAGGCGCCGGCGCCCGAGGAGATCGCGGCGCGCGAGCTTCCCGCCGACAAGACCGCCGACCTCGCCGCCGCCCGCGAGCGCCTGACTGCGGCGCTCGCCGCGGGCGCGCGCAATAAGGTGCCGGGCGAGGCGGCCCGCGCCCAGGTCATGTTCGACTGCTGGATGCAGGAGCAGGAGGAGAACTTCCAGCCCGACGACATCGCCCGTTGCCGCGGCGCGTTCGTGACGGCGTTGGTTAGCCTCGAGGACGCGCTCAAGCCCGCGGTCGGTCCCGGGCCCTTCCAGGTGTCGTTCGAGTTCGACAGCGCCAGAATCGGAGCGGACGGGCACGAGATCATCGATCGCATCGCCACCGCGGCGAAGGCGCTGGGCGCCGTGCGCGTCAAGCTCGCCGCCCACGCCGACAGGGCGGGAACCGACGCCTACAATCAACGACTCTCGGAGATGCGCGCGCGTGCCGTCGTGAAGGCGCTCGCAGGGCGCGGCGTTCCAACCGTGCGGATCGAGGCGCGCTCGTTCGGAGAGAAGCGGCCCGTGGTGCCGACCGCCGACGGCGTGTCCGATTCCCGCAACCGCGTGGTGCTCGTGACCCTCGAAGAGTAGGCGGCGCCCGACGCGGCGGGTTTCCACGGCGCCGGCGACCCGCCGGTGGGGTGGATGTTTTCGTCCACGCCGTAGCAACGCCGGGATTGTTTCCTACATATGGAATCGGTGTCGGGCGACCCGGTCCGCGCCACCCGCATGAACCCTGGGGAACGTGATGAAGAAGCTCCTCATCGCTATCGCCGCCGTCGTCGTCATCGTCGTCGCGGCGGTCGTCGTCGTCCCGCAATTCGTTCCGCTCGAGACCGTCAAGGAGGAGATCGCGAGCCAGGTGCGCACGGCCACCGGGCGCGAACTCGCCATCGGCGGCGATATTCGCCTGTCGCTGTTGCCGACGATCCAACTCGAGGTCGAGGACGTGGCGTTCTCGAACGCCCCCGGGGCGAGCGAGCCGCAGATGGCGACGCTCAAGGAGCTCAGGCTCAAGCTCGCGTTCTGGCCGCTGCTATCGGGCGCGGTCGAGGTCGACAGCTTCGTTCTCGTCGACCCCGTCGTTCACCTCGAGGTCGACGCCAAGGGGCGGCCCAACTGGGAATTCGAGGTGGCGCCCGCCACCGGCGAGGCGGCGCCGGGAGCCGAAGAGGCGGCGACTCCGGCAGCGGGGGAAGCGGCGCCGACCGTCACCGAGCTCAGGCTCGGCGACGTGCGCATCGAGAACGGCGCGCTCGCCTATCGCGACGCCACGGGCGCCGAGTACCGGCTGAGCGACATAGATATGAAGGTCGAACTGTCGGCGTTCGACAGCCCGTTCACCGCCGAGGGCTCGCTGGTCTTCAACGGGGAGCGCCTGGAGGTGGAGGCGGTGGTGACGACGCCCGCGCGTCTCGTCGCCGGCGAGCGCGCCGAGGTCGAGGTCGAGATTTCCGGCGCGCCGCTCGCCCTCGAGTTCGAGGGCGGTGTCGTCACCGCGGCGTCGTTCCGTGCCGACGGCGCGGTGGAGCTCGACATTCCTTCGCTGCGCGGGCTCGCCGAGTGGGCCGGCGCACCGCTCGCGTTCGAAGGCTCGGGCCTGGGTCCGTTCCGCATCAAGGGCAGGATCGAGGCCAAGGACCAGACTTACACCTTCTCACAGGCCGAGATCGCGCTCGACGATATCCGCGCCAACGGCGGCGTCGCGATCGACCTCGGTGGCGCCAAACCCTATGTCGAGGGTCGGCTCGACGTCGAGCGGCTCGACCTCAACCCGTATCTGCCGCCCGAGCCCGAGCCCGCCGGCGGTGAGGCGCAGGGCACGGACACGGGCGCTGGCGCGGAGGCGGCGGCGCAGCCCGCCGACTGGAGCGACGAGCCCATAGACCTTTCGGCCCTGCACCTCGCCAACGCCGACCTCGCGTTCAGCGCCGGCTCGATCGCCATCCGCAGGGTCGAGATCGGGCGCAGCGTGCTCTCGGTGCGCCTCAAGGACGGCGAGCTCGTGGTCGAGCTCGAGGAAATGGCGCTCTACGAAGGCGGCGGCACCGTGCGCGTGCGCGTCGATGCCCGGCGCAAGGTGCCGGTGGTCGAGAAATCGATGCGCTTTTCGGGCGTGCAGGCGGAGCCGCTGCTGAGCGCGGTGGCCGACTTCGACCGCCTGACGGGCACCGCCGAGGCCGAGTTCGCGATCTCGACCAAGGGGCGCAGCCAGCGCGAGATGGTCGCCAACCTGAACGGCAACGGCGCGGTCAGGTTCGTCGACGGCGCGATCAAGGGCGTCAACCTCGGCGCCATGGTGCGCAACGTCAGGTCGGCGTTCCTCGATGCCGAGGCGGGCGTGCCGCAGCAGACCGACTTCGCCGAGCTTTCGGGCACCTTTCGCATCGTGAACGGTATCTTGCGGAACGACGATCTCGCGTTGCTGGCGCCGCTGCTGCGCGTCGGCGGCAAGGGAAGCATCGATCTCCCGCGGCGCACGGTCAAGTACCGGGTCGAGCCCAGGCTCGCTGGTACGGGCGAGGGCCAGGGAGGCGCCACCGACGTCGCCGGGCTCATGGTGCCGGTGATCGTCGAGGGGCCGTGGCACGACCTCGATTACCGGCCCGACCTCGCCGGTCTCGTCGAGCAGGCGGTCACCAACCCGGAAGGCGCGATCGGCGCCGTCAAGGGCATCGCCGAAGGGGCCAAGGGTCTGGTCGAGGGGCTGCTCGGGTCGGTGTCGGGCGCGGGCGGCGAGGAGGCCGGCGACGGCGGCGCGAGCGAGGAGCCGGCCGATCCCGATCCGATCAAGGCGCTGAAGAACCTGTTCGGCGGCTGACCGACGGCAACCGTGCCGGCCGACCGCGCCGGGTGGCTTTTCCTTGCACGTCCGCCGCCGCGTCGTAATGTGCCGGTCCGGGGGCGCGGGGGCGAACCGGGAGGCGGCAATGCCGAACATCGTCGATGGCTGACGAGCAGACAGTTCTGTTCGTCAACGAGGCCTTCTACCAGGCGTTCGCCGACGGCGACCTCGCCGCGATGGACGCGGTGTGGGCGCGCGAGGCGCCCGTCGCCTGCATCCATCCCGGCTGGGCCGCGCTC
>JAZFVR010000333.1:0-3093 GCA_036447835.1 Alphaproteobacteria bacterium
GTCTGCGGATATAGCGCCCGAACCGATCGCGAAGGGTGACGGCAGCCCGGTAACTGCGGTCGACCGTGCCGTCGAAGACCGGTTGCGCGAACTGATTTCCGAAACCTATCCGGACCACGGCATCGTCGGGGAGGAGCGGGGTGCGACGTCGGCGGACAAGGAACTGGTCTGGGTCATCGACCCGATTGACGGTACGCTGCCGTTCCTGGCCGGCTTCCCTGTATACGGCACCCTGCTTGCGCTGGTTCGTGGCGGTGCCCCGGTATTGGGTATCATAGACATGCCAGCGACCGACGAGCGTTGGGTGGGATGCCAGGGGTCGCCGTCGACGCGCAACGGCAAGCCGGTCAGGGTACGCGCCTGCGATGAACTGTCCGTAGCGCTGATGTCGACGAGCAACCCGGATTTTTACGCCGAATCGGACCGGCCGGCGCTGGAACGCATGAAGGCGGCGACCCGATGGGCCGTCTACGGCGGTAGCTGCATGGCCTACGCTCGGATCGCCTCTGGACGAATCGATGTCGGGATCGACGTCGGTTTTGATCCGACCGACTACCTGGCTCTTGTCCCGGTTATTACTGGTGCGGGCGGAGTCATCACGGACTGGGACGGAAACGCACTGACGCTGCGTTCGGGGGATCGGCTCGTTGCTGCCGGCGATTCAGCGATACATTCGAAATCTCTGGCTGTTCTGGCCGGAAGCTAGCCGTTCTCTAACTCGGGGATTGGGGCAAGCTCTCCGTGATGTGCCTGCCGGGTCCACTGTTCTCTCCGCGGTAGGGGCTTTGCGTGGTGAGGCCAGCGGGTCGGCGTTTTCCCCCGAGCGGACTTGTTGGGCACACGAGTCGAAAGGTGGACACGCGCGTGGGACCGTCGTCAGCGGCCCTCGCCGGCGGGGTCGCTGCACCTGCCGTTGGCGAGCAGAGCCGGCATCTCGAAATGGTCGCCGTCCTGGCGCCGGGGCTTGAGCTTGAGATACGCCTCGATCCGGTAGTAGGGCGACGCCTTCTTCTCGGCCACCGGATCCCACAGCGGCCGGCTCGTCGTCGGCTCGGCGCCCGGCGAGACGGTCCGGCGGCGGCTGGCTGCCCGCCGCCGTGGCCGCCGTGGCGGCCAACGCGAACGAAACCGCCACGACCGTTGGAATTGTCTTGCGCATCGGCCTGCCCCCGCGAAGCTGTGCCAGCCTCCCAACGCCCGCAAGACTAGCGCCGGCGGGCGCGCGCGACCATTCACAGTGGTGTGAAGCGCGTTGCCGACGCCTGTTGTTCATGCTCCCCGCACCAGTGACTTGCGACCACCCTTGCAAAAATTTCCGGAAGATGATAGATATATGACCATAGATATATGACCATAGTTAAATCTCGAGTCTAATATCAACTGGATGTATGGCCGTGGGTGACTCTTCGAAATACCACGATCTCGAGATCGCGGCGGGTGCGTTCAAGGCGCGCTGCCTCAAGCTGATGGACGAGGTGCGTAACAGTCGCGTGCCCGTCGTCATCACCAAGCGCGGTGAGGCTGTCGCCAAGCTGGTTCCGGTCGATGACCGGCCGCCACCGCTGTTCGGCTGCCTCCGCGGTTCGGTAACGATCGTCGGCGACATCGTCGCGCCGATCGACGTTGCCTGGGAGGCGAACGCCCCCGCACGCCCGCGTGCTCGTCCTTGATACTCACGTCTGGATCTGGCTCGTTGCCGGCGACGCGGCGCTCGCGCGTCGCGCGCGCGAGGCCATCGAGAACGCCGCCGCCGAGGGAGCCGTGGTCGTGCCCGCGATCTCGGTGTGGGAGGTCGCGATGCTCGAGGCACACGGTCGTATCGTGCTCGCCAAACCCTGCGCCCAATGGGTGAACGAGGCGCTCGCCGCGCCGGGGCTCGCCCTGGGCGCGCTCGCGCCGGAAATTGCCGTCGAAAGCTGTAACCTGCCCGCACCCTTTCACGACGATCCCGCCGACCGCATGATCGTTGCCACCGCCCGCGTCGCCGGCGCGACACTGTTAACGAGAGACAAGCGCATCCTCGACTACGGTGCGCGCGGCCACGTCGCGGTAATGCGCGCCTGATGCCTGCCTGCCAATCGCTGGATTCTCGCGCCACTTGACGCAGGTCATGGCGCGGGCGCGGAGTTGTTCGCATTTGCCGCACCTCGCCGCCTTGGCAAATGGGCACGGACGGGGCATTGTGTGCCGCCGCCGGGGAAGCGGGGGCGACGACCCATGGGCGAGTGCATGAAGGTTGGCATTCCGAAGGAACGGCGCGACGGCGAGGGGCGGGTCGCCGGCTCGCCGGACATGGTCAAGAAGCTCGTCGCCATGGGCGCCGAGGTCATCGTCGAGGCGGGCGCGGGTTCGGGCGCCACCATCGCCGACGACGCCTTCGCCGAGGCCGGCGCGGGCATCGTCGCCGATGCCGCCGCGCTCTACGGCGCCGCCGACGTGGTGCTCAAGGTGCAGCGCCCGCTCGCCGCGGACGAGGGCGTCGACGAGGTGGCGATGATGCGCGAGGGCGCGGTGCTCGTCGGCCTGCTCGACCCGCTGGCCAACCGCGAGCAGGCGAATGGGTATGCCGCGCGCAAGCTCACCGCCTTCGCCATGGAGCTGTTGCCGCGCATCAGCCGGGCGCAGTCGATGGATGCGCTGTCGTCGCAGAGCAACATCGCCGGCTACAAGGCGGTGATCGACGCGGCCGCCGCCTTCACCCGCATCTTCCCGATGATGATGACCGCCGCCGGCACCATCGCGCCGGCGCGGGTGCTCGTGCTCGGCGCCGGTGTCGCGGGCCTGCAGGCGATCGCCACGGCTCGCCGGCTCGGCGCCGTGGTCTCGGCGTTCGACGTGCGCGCCGCGGTCAAGGAGGAGGTCGAAAGCCTCGGCGCCGCCTTCGTCGAGGTCGAGAGCGCGGAGGAGGGCGCGACCGAAGGCGGCTACGCCAAGGAGATGAGCGAGGACTACGAGCGCCGTCAGTCAGAAGCGATTCACGAGGCGCTCAGGAAGACCGACATCGTCATCTCGACCGCGCTGATCCCCGGTCGCCCGGCGCCGCTCCTGATCAGCGAGGAGATGGTCGGCGACATGAAGCCCGGGTCGGTGATC
>JAZFVR010000334.1:0-4690 GCA_036447835.1 Alphaproteobacteria bacterium
TTCTCGGCACCACGGGCTGCGGCAAGTCGTGCGCGGTCGCCCTGATCCTCAGGGCGATACTTTCCCAGCACCGGAACGGTCACGTGCTCCTGCTCGACCCCCACAACGAGTATGCGCGCGCGTTCGGCGACGCGGCCGAGGTGCTCGACCCCGGCAGCCTCCAGCTTCCCTACTGGCTGCTCAACTTCGAGGAGCTGGTCGAGGTCCTGGTCGACCGCGCCAGCGAGACCCGGGAGGCCGAGGTCGCGATCCTCAAGGACGCCGTTCTCGTCGCCAAGCAGCGCTACCGCAGCGCGGGCGAGAACGACAAGCGGCTCACGGTCGACACGCCGGTTCCGTTCCGGCTCAAGGACCTCCTCCAGATCGTCGACGACGCCGTGGGCAAGCTCGACCGCCCGGACAGCTCGGCGCCGTACCTGAGGATCAAGCGGCGCTTCGATGCCCTCAAGTCGGACCCGCGCTACGCCTTCATGTTCCCGGGGCTCGTGGTGCGCGACAACATGGCGGCGATCCTGTCGACGCTGTTTCGCGTGCCGGTCGCGGGCAAGCCCATCACCATCGTCGACCTCTCGGGCGTGCCGTCGGAGGTTCTCAACGTCGTGGTCTCGGTGCTCTGCCGCATGACCTTCGATTTCGCGCTCCTGTGCGACCGGGCGGTGCCCATACTGCTGGTGTGCGAGGAGGCCCACCGTTATGCCCCCCAGAACGCAGAGCTCGGGTTCGAGCCGACCAAGAAGGCGCTGTCGCGAATCGCCAAGGAAGGCCGCAAGTACGGGGTCTCGCTGTGCGTCGTCAGCCAGCGCCCGTCGGAGATCGCCGCGGAAATCCTCTCCCAGTGCAACACCATCTTCGCCCTGCGCCTGAGCAACCAGGCCGACCAGGACTACGTGCGCGGCACGATCAAGGAATCGGCTGTCGGCTTGCTCGAGTCCCTGCCGTCGCTGCGCAACGCGGAGGCCATCGTCGTCGGCGAAGGAGTGCCGGTGCCGTTGCGCATGTGCCTCGATGAACTGCCCGAGGACCAGCAGCCCCTGAGCGGTACCGCGTCGTTCTCGACCGCCTGGAACGCCGATTGCGAGGACGCCAATTTCCTCACCGAAATCGTCGAGCGCTGGCGCGGGCTGCGCTGACGCGCTGACGATTCCTTAACGGTTACGATTCGTTAAGCGGGCGCCCGGTAAAACTGCGGGTTCCACCGCAGGCAATCCGCTCACCGGGCACGATCATGCTGACCAACGGGGCCGCACCGCGCCGCAACCCGCTCTCCGCCGAGGCGGCGGTGGCGGGCACGCGCGGCGTCCTGCCGCTCTACGCGACGACGCTGTTCCTGAGCGCGCTGCTCATGTTCGCGGTGCAGCCGATGTTCACCAGGATGGTGCTGCCGCTGCTCGGCGGCTCGCCCGGGGTGTGGAACACGGCGATGGTGTTCTTCCAGGCGGCGTTGCTCGCCGGTTACGCCTACGCGCACGTCACCACCCGCCTCCTCGGCCTCAGGCGGCAGACCGGGCTGCACATGGTGGTCCTCGCCGCCGCCTTCGCCGTGCTGCCGGTGAGCGTCGCCGCGGGCTGGACGCCGCCCACCGAGGGCGCGCCGGTGCCCTGGCTCATCGCGCTTTTCACGGTCTCGGTGGGGCTGCCGTTCTTCGCCGTCTCGGCGACCGCGCCGTTGTTGCAGATGTGGTTCGCGCACAGCGGCCACAGCGCCGCGCGCGACCCCTACTTTCTATACGGCGCCAGCAACCTCGGCAGCATCCTGGCGCTGGTCGGCTATCCCGTCGTCGTCGAACCGCTGCTCACGGGGTACGCCCAGAGCCTGACGTGGACCTGGGGCTACAGCCTGCTCGTCGTGCTCATCGGCGTCTGCGCGCTGGCGCTCATGCGCGGCGGCGGCACCGACGATGCGGCGGCGGACGCCGGGACGGCGCCCGCGGAACGAGTGGGCTGGCGCCGCCGGCTGCACTGGCTGGCGCTCGCCTTCGCGCCGTCGAGCCTGCTCTTGGCGGTGACCGCGCACATCACCGCCGACGTGGCGGCGGCGCCGCTTCTCTGGGTCATTCCGCTGACGATCTATCTCCTGACCTTCGTTCTCGTCTTCTCGCGCCGGCCGCTGCTCAGGCACACGTGGATGGTCAAGCTGCAGCCGTTCATCATCGTGCCGCTGGCGCTGTTCTTTCCGTGGAACCTGACGATCTGGGTGGTGCTGCCGCTGCACGGGCTGGCCTTCTTCGTCATCGCCATGGTGTGCCACGGCGAGCTGGCGAAGCGCCGGCCGGCGACGAGCCACCTCACCGAGTTCTACCTGTGGATGTCGATCGGCGGCGTGCTCGGCGGCGTGTTCAACGCGCTGATCGCGCCGAGCGTGTTCGACGCGGTCTACGAATACCCGATCGCGCTGGCGCTCGCCTGCCTGCTCAGGCCACGGCTCGACGACGGCGGCGCGCGCTTCGCCAGGTGGCCCGACCTCGTCGCCCCGGCGCTGATCGCCGCCATCGTCATGCCGACGCTGGGGCAGGGGGTGCGCCCGTCGGACATCGGCCTCGGCGCCACCGTTGCCCTCTACGTCACCGTCGGACTGCTAATGTACAGCTGCCGCCTCAGGCCGCTGCGCTTCGGCCTCGCCATGGCCGCGGTGCTGGCGGCGACGGCGGTGATGCCCGCCGCCCTCGACGTGCTGGCGCGCGAGCGCAGCTTCTTCGGCGTCTATCGCGTCAAGAGCGACGAGGGCGGCAGGTTCAACGTGCTCGTCCACGGCACCACCGTGCACGGCGCCGAGCACACCGACCCGGCGCTCTGGCGCGAGCCGCTCACCTACTATCACCGCGGCGGGCCGCTCGGGCAGCTCTTCGCGGCCCTCGACGGGACCACGACGCTGGCGCGCGTCGGCGCCGTCGGCCTCGGCACCGGCGCCGCCGCGTGCTACGCCAGGCCCGGCGAAAACTGGACGTTCTACGAGATCGACCCGACGATCGCGCGCCTCGCGCGCGACACGCGCTACTTCCACTATCTCGCCGACTGCGCGGCGGGCGCCGAGATCGTGTTCGGCGACGCGCGGCTGTCGCTCGCCCGCGCCCCCGACCGCCATTTCGACCTGCTCATCCTCGACGCCTTCAGCTCCGACGCCATCCCGGCGCATCTGATGACGCGCGAGGCGCTGGCGCTCTACATGGCCAAGCTCGCCCCCGGCGGCATCGTCATGTTCCACATCTCGAACCGCAACCTCGAGCTCGCGCCGGTGCTCGAGAACCTCATCGCCGACGCCGGCCTCGCCGGCCGCATCCAGCGCGACCGCAGCGACACCGACGGCGGCGGCGGCGAGACCTACAAGCGGCACTCGACGTGGGTGGCGATCGCGCGCGCGCCTGGCGACCTCGCCATGATCGACGGCGATTCGCGCTGGCAGCCGATCAAGCGCCATCCGGGCACCGGCATCTGGACCGACGACTTCTCGAACATCTTCGGGGCGCTGAAGTGGTGACCGGCCGGGCGGCCGCCTGCGGCGCCTGACCCGCAGCTCCCCCTTGCCAGGCCGGCGGGCGGGCGGCAAGCTTCCGTTATGGGCGATCGACATCCCTTCGCGAGCTTCGTGCGCGCATTGGGGCGCGGGGCGACGCTGTCGCGCCCGTTGGAGGAGCACGAGGCGTACCAGGCCATGCGCCTGATCGTCGAGGGCCGCGTCGAGCCGATCCAGCTCGGCGCCTTCCTCATGCTGCTGCGCTACCGCGGCGAGACGCCCGAGGAGATCGCCGGCTTCGTGCGCGCGGCGCGCGAGGCGATGGCGCGCCCGGCCGGGCATCCCGCGGTCGACCTCGACTGGCCGTCCTACGCCGACCGCCACAAGCAGCTGCCGTGGTTCGTGCTCGCCGCGCTGCTGCTCGCCGGCAACGGCGTCAAGGTGCTGATGCACGGCATCGCCGGGCACACGGAAGGCTTCGCGCCGACGCCGGCGGCGCTCGAGAACCTCGGCGTGCGACCTTGCGACTCGCTCGCCGACGCCGCGGCGCGGCTTGGACGCGGGAACTTCGCCTACGTCACCCTCGACCGCTTCTGCCCGGCGATCGACCGCCTGTTCGACCTGCGCCCGCTGCTCGGCCTGCGCTCGCCGGTCAACACGCTGGCACGCGAGCTCAACCCCTTCGCCGCGCCCTACCAGCTCCAGGGCGTGTTCCACCCCAACTACCGCCCGGTACACCGAGCGACCGCCGCTCTCCTCGGCCAGCCGCACGCAGCGGTGTTCAAGGGCGGCGGCGGCGAGGTCCAGCGCAACCCCGAGAAGCCGTGCCGCGTCGCCACCCTCGACGACGGCGTCGTGGCGGAGGAGGAGCTGCCGGCGCTCGTCGCGGAGCGCGGATACCCGTGGCGCGACGAGACCGCCGAGACCGGGCGCATCGCGGCGCTGTGGCGCGGCGACTACGCGGCCCCGGCGCCCGAGGCCGCGGTCACCGGCACCGCCGCGCTGGCGCTGTGGCGCATGGGCCGCGCGGGCACCATCGACGAGGCCGACGCGATGGCGCGGGCGATGTGGGACGCGCGCCCGCGCGACGAGTACGGCGCCGTGGCCTAGGTCATGGGCTCGTAAACGGGCGGCGAGGTGGAGTTGGCGTGCGAGCGCCTGGTTTCCGTCCGGGGCCGGACGGTCCGGCGGACCATCATAGAGATCGCGGATTAGCCAGGGGGAGACAATCTGCTGCAA
>JAZFVR010000335.1:0-2638 GCA_036447835.1 Alphaproteobacteria bacterium
TTTTTACACAGTCTGGACCCGGAGCCGACATCGCGCATGATGAGGTTCGCCTCTGTTTGAAAACGGGAATTAGAGCTAGCGCGACAGATGAGGTGTACCAAAATCCAGGGATTTCCACTCCACCTAAGCACGCCGAGGCCGAGCCGCTCTACCAGCGCGCGCTGGCGATTTATGAGAAGGCCCCGGGAGGCTTGGCAGCAAGACGGTGTTGCGTCGACACGCATAGCGCCCTGGCTTAGGGTTCGACCATCCGGTGCGGGTGTCCCCGTACTTTCACGCACGAATCACCAGCCTTCATGGGGTATTCGGGTCAGGCGCGGGGCGGCCTTCGCGGCGCCGCCACGGTGATCGCGCCGGTTGGGCCGTAGCGCTGGCGCCGCGCGCCCTCCTCGAAGCGGTCGAACGACTGCCGCCAGGCGCCTTCGGGCCAACGGTACTCCACGATGCCCCGAGTCGGCCGGTAGATCGCGGTATACAACGTTCCGAAACCGCTTTCATACGACGACGAGTAGAGCGGCGGCCGCAGGAACGCGTTGGCCAGTTTCCGCTCGGTCATCTTGGGGTCGGTGAGGCGGAAGAACAGGTAGCGCTCGCGCTCGAGCGTCGCCGTGGCGCGCGCGTGGCGGTGCCACTCGATCTGTTTCTGGTGGTTGGTGGCGATGGCGAGGTTGCGCACCAGCGTCTCGCGGTCGGGCGAGACGTAAGCCGTGAGATACGCGCCCGATTTGTCGAGGCAGGTGATGTTGTAGGCCATGTGGATCGGCACGCGAGACAGCACCTCGGCGGCCTGGGCCGCGCTCTCGCAGGTCTCGAGCACGTAGCGCAGCACCACCGGGATGCCGAAGCCGTCGCCCACCGCCTTGCGCCCGCCGAAGGTGAGGCTGAGCGCGAGGCCCGAGTCGTTGACGCCGTCGAGCACGCCCCAGGTACAGTCGACCGAGGCGATGGTGCGGCAACCATTCCAGCCGCTCCTGAGGATGGTGCCCTCGCATAGCGCCGGGCTGAAGTCGTAGTTGCGCATCAGCACGGGCTCGCCGCGCGTCCACACCGCCTGACTACAGCCCTGCACGAAGGCGGGCGGGCGGTAGAGGCTGAGGAACCGCGCCTCGAGGTCGCCGCCGCCGGCGAGCTCGCACAGCCGATCGTAGATCGGCACGATCTCGGGCATGTGCGCGCGCAACGCCTTGCGGCACTCGGCGTAGGTCGGCCGCGCCTCGACGCCGGCGCCCAGGTACCACAGCCGGTACGCCGGCCACTTCGCGGCGAACAGCGCCGCCCACTTCGGCCCGGCCGCGCTCTCGTCGATGGCCTTGAAGGTGAGGTCCATAGGGCGGTCTAGAGGATCTTGAACGCGCTCGGCTGGGTCGCCGCGGCGGGCAGCGGGCGCTCGCCCAACGGCTGGCCGACGAAGCGGCCCTTGATGCCGGCGATCCACCGTTTGGCGCGCGCGTTGAGGCCAAAGTTCCTGGTCATCAGCCTGCCGCGGGTGACGAGGATGCCGAGGTCGGCGCCTTCGTATCGGTAGTCGCCGGGGCCGGAGATGCGTATGAAAAATGCCTCGCGATCACTCTCCACCGCCCGGCGGTGATAGTCGAAGCGGGAATACACCACACTGCCGTCGTCGTTCAAGCGCCAAATGCCCGTCTCGGGCGCCTCGGTCAGGATGTCGACCGAATCCTCGGTGTGCTTGATGACCAACTGGCTCCAGCCATCGATATTCGCCGGGTCCGACCAACGGGCGTTGAGCTCGTCGACGTCGAGGTCGAAATCGACGCCGCTGAATTCCAAGAGGTGGAACAAGAACAACGGCGCGTCCGCATGGGCGAAGGCGGCGTGGTTGGTGATCGAGCTCGCCCCGGTGATCCGCGGGTTGAGCTCGCCCAGCCAAAGATCGCCGGTATCCATGTCGATCAGGAAGTCGAGATCGAAGTAGCCGCGATAGCCCTCGCTGCGGAGCTGTTCGCCGAACCGGATCGTCAGGTCGCGCGCCTTGGCCAGGATTTCGGGCGTGAACGAGTCGGCGAAGATCTCGTTGCCGCACCAGCCGCCCTTGTAGGGGGTGAGTTCCTTGAAGCCGACGAGCTCGGTGAGGAGCGGACCGACGATGGTGCCGGCCTTGGTGGTGCAGGCCTCGATCGTCGAGCCGCGGCAGTTGATGCGCTTCATGATCTTTACCTCGCCGTGGCCGACGATCTCGTCGGCGTGACGCTGCCAGTCGCGTTCGTCCGAGACGAAGAACGTGGTGTGGCCCGAGTCGCCGAAGGCGGTCTGCAGCACCAGGTGCTCGCCGAGCCCCTTGCTCACCCGCCGCAGCTCGTCGTAGCTCCCGAGCCTGGCGAGCACGTTGGGAACGCTCGGCACGCCTGCCTTGTCGCCGATGCGCACGGTCGCGATCTTGTTGTCGACGCGCGTGCGCAGCCTGGCCTTTGGGAACCAGACCTGCATGCCAAGGTCTTTCGCGAGCCGCTCGGTCTGGCGATCGAACATCAGGAACACGGCCTTGGGCCTGCGGCCGCGGCGCTTGACGAGATCGTGCACCTCCTTGTGCTGAAGCAGGTGGTTGTTGATGTCCTCGATGCACTCGAACTCCGGGTGCGCGTCGGGGCTCGGCACGAAGGTGTTCGGGTGGCGCCCGTCG
>JAZFVR010000336.1:0-8260 GCA_036447835.1 Alphaproteobacteria bacterium
CAGCGAGAACTGCGTCGCGCGCAGGCCGCTCGGCCCGAGCGCCGCGTCGTAGAGCTGGGTCACCGCGCGCGCCGCCTTGCGCAGGTTGAAGCAGGTGCACATGGCGGCCTCTCGGGCGTCATCGCGCGATTTTCCGGGTGAATGATGTTTGGTCATCATAATAGGCGTATATACACCTATTATGATGACTGTCAACAACGGAAAGCGAAATATTCGGAACTTTTTTTGGGTCGACGCCGTGATGCCGGATCGCCGTCGGCGTGGCGGCGTGGCGGCGCAGCCGCGCCTACTCGTGGCGCAGCACCGGCGCCACCTTCTGGCCCAGCGCGCGCCAGGTACCGGCGAAGCCGATGGCGAGCGCGAGGACGAGGCACGTAAGGGCGTTCGCCGCCACGACGCCGGGCAGGAAGCGCCACTCGCTGCCCATGGCGTGGGCGACGACGACGTAGCCGAGCGCGGTGCCGAGCACCGCGGCGACGAGCCCGGCGGTGAGCCCCAGCAGCGCTAACTCGGCGAGGTAGACGCGCGCCACGTCGCCGCGCGTCGCGCCGAGAACCTTGAGCACCACCGCGTCGTAGATGCGCCGGCGCTGGCCGGCGGCGACCGCGCCGGCCACCACCAGCACGCCGGCGGCGAGCGTGAGGCCGGCGATGGCGCGGGCGGCGACGCCGATCTGGCCGACGACGTCGCGCACCGATTCGATGACCTCGCGCACGGCGACCACCGAGACGTTGGGCAGGCGCGCGATCACCGCCGCGTAGACCGCGTCCTCGGCCGACGGCGGCGCGTAGACGGTGGCGACGTGGGTTTGCGGCGCCGCCTCGAGCGTTCCCGGCGCGAAGACGATGGTGAAGTTAAGGCCGAGCCGGGTCCAGTCGATCTCGCGCAGGCTGGCGATACGGGCTTCGATCTCGCGCCCCAGCACGTTGACCGTGAGCGTGTCGCCGACACCGATCCCGAGGCCCTCGGCGACGTGGGCGTCGAACGAGATCAGCGGCGCTCCGCGGTAGTCGGCAGGCCACCACTCGCCGGCGACGATGCGGCTTCCTGGCGGCGGCGCGGCGGCGTAGGTGATGCCGCGGTCGCTGCCCGTCGCCCACGCAGCCGAGGGGTCGATCCGGGCTTGCGCGACCGGCACCCCGTCGATGCGCGTGATGCGCCCGCGCAGATGCGGCAGGCGCTCGATGCGGCCGGCGCCGGGAACCGCGGCGACAGCCCGCTCGAAGTCGGCCACCTGGTGGGTCTGGATGTCGATGGCGTAGAGCGCCGGCGTGTCGCCTGCGAGGCGCGCCTCGATCTCGGCGGCGATGTTGCCGGCGACGAGCGCGACGCCGACGAGCAGCGTCACCCCCATACCCAACGCCACCACCATGCCGGCGGTGGCGGCGCCCGGCCGGTGCAGATTGGCGAGCGCCAGCCTGAGCCGCGGCCGGCGCACCGCGCGCGCGGCACGGGCGAGGCGCGTGAGGCCTTCGGCCGCGGCGCGCAGGACGACGAGGGCGACGATCGAGCCGCCGACGAACCACAGCGCCAGCGGCTTGTTGCCGACGCTCACCACCGCGAGGCCGGCGAGCGCCAGCCCGATCGCGCCGACGACGGCGACATAGGGCGCACGCGGGTGGCGCCGCTCGCCGGCGACGAGATCGCGAAACAGGCTCGCCGCCGACACCTCGCGGGCGCGGGCGAGCGGCCACAACGCGAAGGCGAGCGCGGTGAGCAGTCCGAAGACCGCGGCGAGCGCCAGCGGCCGCGGATAGAAGCCGAGCGCCGCGGGCACGGGCAGGCCATCGCCGAGAAGCCACGCGATCGCCGCCGGCGCGAGCACGCCGAGCGCGAGACCGATCGCGACGCCGAGGCCGGCGAGCGCCAGCACCTCGATGAGGTAGACGCGGAAGATCAGCGCCCCCGGCGCGCCCAGGCATTTGAGCGTGGCGATGGTCTCGGTCTTGCCGTCGAGATACGCCTTGACCGCGCCGCCGACGCCGATGCCGCCGACCAGCAGGGTGGCCAGCCCGACGAGGGTGAGCAGCACGGTGAGCCGGTCGATCCAGCGCTTGAGCGTGGGCTGCGGGTCGCCCGCGTCGCGGATGCGCCAGCCCGCGTCGGGGAAGTCGGCCTTGAGGCGCGCGATCCAGGCGGCGACGTCGGTGGCGGGCGCGAAGGCAAGACGGTAGTAATAACGGACGACGCTGCCCGGCCGGACGAGGCCGGTGGCGGGGAGCGCGGCCTCGGCGATCATCACCCGCGGCCCGAAGCCGACGCCGACCGAGACGCGGTCGGGCTCGCCCGTGATCACCGCGCGCACCGCGAACGCCGCGTCGCCGATGTCGATGCGGTCGCCGATATCGAGGCCGAGGCGGCGCAGCACGGCGCCCTCGACCGCGGCGCCGGCGAGCCCGTCGCGCGTCGCCAGCGCTTGGGCGAGCGGCATCTCCGGCTCGAGCCGGACCGCGCCGTAGAGCGGATAGGCGCCGTCGACCGCCTTGAGGTGGACCATCGCCGGGCGCGCGTCGCTGGCGGCGGGCCGCGCCATGACGTGCAAATCGACCGACGTCGAGAGCCGCCCCGCGGCGGCGAGATAGGCGACCTCCTCCGGGCTCGCCGCGCGGCCCGCGAGGCGCAGCGCCACGTCGCCGGCGATCAGCGCGCGCGCTTCGCCGGCGAGCCCGGCGAGCACCGCCTGCGACAGCGAGCCGACCGCGGCGATGGCGCCGACGCCGACCGCGAGGCAGGCGAGGAAGACGCGAAAGCCCTTGAGTCCCCGGCGCAGCTCGCGGCGCGCCAGGTTGAGCGCAAGACCGGTCGCGGCGCGCTCGGCCACGTCAGCGCACGCCGCGGCTGAGCAGCCCGGCGTCGGCGGCGTCCGCCTCCACCACGCGGCCGTCGGCGAGGTGGACGATGCGCGTGCAGCGCTCGGCGAGTGCGGCGTCGTGGGTGACGAGCACCAGCGTCGTGCCGAGGCGCTCCCGGATGTCGAAGACGAGGTCGATGATCGCCTGCCCGGTGGCGCCGTCGAGGTTGCCCGTCGGCTCGTCGGCGAGCACCAGGTCGGGCTCGGCGACGACGGCGCGGGCCAGCGCCACGCGCTGCTGCTCGCCGCCCGAAAGCTGCGCCGGGTAGTGATCGCGCCGATGCGCGACGCCGACGGCGGCGAGGCCGTGGGCGGCGCGGTCGAAGGCGTCGGCGCGCCCGGCGAGCTCGAGCGGCACGGCGACGTTCTCGAGCGCGGTCATCGTCGGCACCAGGTGGAACGACTGGAAGACGATGCCGACGTGATTGCGCCGGAAGCGCGCGAGCGCGTCCTCGTCGAGGTCCGCGAGGTCGGCGCCGGCGACCGTGACCCGGCCGGCGCTCGGTCGCTCGAGCCCGGCGATCACCGCCAGCATCGTCGACTTGCCCGAGCCCGACGGCCCGACCACGCCCACGGTCTCGCCGCGCGCCACGGCGAAGCTCAGTCCGCGCAGGATGTTGACGCTGCCCGCTGCGGTCTGCAGGGTAAGCTGCACGTCGTCGAGGACGACCAGGGGATCTCGCGGGGAAACGGCGTCGGGCATGAAACGGTCAACCAGCGCTCGGAGGTGCGTGGGCGTGCGCAATCGAGATGGCCTCTCGCGCCGCGATGTCAACGTCGCGCTCGCGCGTCTCGCCGCGCTGGTCTGGCTCGGCCGTGCGGCACGTGCGGCGTCGCCGGCGCGCATCGTCGTCCTCGGCGACAGCCTCACCGCGGGCTATGGGCTGGCCGTGCAAGACGCCTTCCCCGCCCGCCTCGAGGCGGCGCTGCGCGGCGACGGCCTCGACGTGCGGATCTTGAACGCGGGGGTCTCGGGCGACACCACCGCCGGCGGCCGCGCGCGCCTCGACTGGGTGCTCGCCGACCGCCCCGACGCGGTGATCGTCGAGCTCGGCGCCAACGACGGGCTGCGCGGCATCGACCCGGCGGCGACCTTCGCCAACCTCGACGCGATCCTTCGCCGCCTCGGTGACGAAGGCATAGAGGTGCTGCTCGCCGGCATGCTGGCGCCGCCCAACCTGGGGCGCGCCTACGGCGAGGCGTTCAGCAATATCTATCCGCGGCTGGCGGCGAAACACGGTGTGGCGCTCTATCCGTTCTTCCTCGATGGCGTCGCGGCGCGGCCCGAGCTCAACCAAGGTGACGGCCTGCACCCCAACGCCCGCGGCGTCGCCGTCATCGTCGAGCGCATCGCCCCTTACGTCAAGCGGCTGGTGGAATCGGTGCGCGACGCTTCGTGAACGGCGTTCACGCGCTGGCGCGCGCGCGGCGAATCGGCTAGCGTCATTTTTCGCGACGCGGTCGCGTCCCGGTCACGAGTTCCGGCCATGCCCCGCCTCTTCGTCGACGCGCGATCGACAACCGTGGCGCCGATCGTCCGGGTCGCGGGTAGCGCGCGGCGCCCCCGCGCCTGACGGCCAATGGCGACCACGGACTCGGAAGCATGAGCAGGGAACGCATGCGGGATACCCGGGCCTTGCCATGGACCGCCCCGCGGTTCGCCCCGCGGTTCGCCCGGGTGGCGGCCTGGGCACTGCTGCTGGTTGTGCTGTCGGGCCAGTCGGCGCCGGCCGCATCGCTCCTCCATGGCGAGGGCCTGCTGTGGCGGATCGAGCGCCCGGGTCTCGCTCCCAGCTACCTTTTCGGCACCGTACATTCGACGGACGAACGGGTCCGCGACCTGCCGCGGCCGGTAGCCGACGCCATCGCCGCAACCGACAGCCTGACGCTCGAGGTGGTCATTTCCGATGACGTCGAGGCGGAGTTGGCCAAGCGCATGGTGATTAGCGACGGGCGCCTGCTCGACGAGATATTGGGGCTCGAACTCTTCGCGCAGACGGCCACCGTCGGCGCCCGCTACGGCATTCCGGAGGTGGCTCTCAAGCTTGTCAGACCCTGGGCCGCGTGGATGCTGTTCAGCTTCCCTCCCGAGGAGATTGCCAGGCAAGCCGCAGGAGAGCCGCCGCTCGACGTCATGCTGCAAGCCGATGCCATGTCGCAAAACAAGCCGGTGTACGGGCTGGAGACCATCGACGAGCAGATCGACGTAATCGAAGGTCTCTCGGAGAACGAACACATCGCCATGCTGAAATCCACGGTAGCGGCCAACGGCGAGATCGAGGACATGTTCGAGCGGCTCATCCGTGACTACCTGGCACGCGATCTGAACGCCATCCACGCATTCCTTTCCGAGCAGACGGCGGGCTTCGACGCCGACCTTGCCGAGACGATAACCCAGCGCTTCATCGACGTACGTAGCGAACTGATGGCCAGTCGCATGGCCCCGCGGCTCGCGGAAGGCAACTCCTTCATCGCCGTCGGCGCCCTGCACCTGCCGGGCGAGCGCGGGGTCTTGCACCTGCTCGAATTACAGGGCTACCAGATCTTCCGCGTCTACTGAGCGCTTCGTATTCTGCTGGCACTCTCTTCGGGTTGGGTCGTGCTGGCACGGCGGCGGTTGATCCTTGGTATGAGATGCCCGTTCCGTCGAGTGGTGCGCACGATCGCGTAAACGTCTCCGCTTGGTATGGAACCGCTGAGCGAAGCCTCCGCGCTGGCGCGCGCGCGGCGAATCGGCTAGCGTCATTTGTCTCGACGCGGTCGCGTCCCGGTCACGAGTTCCGGCCATGCCCCGCCTCTTCGTCGCCGTCGATCTTCCCGAAGCGCTGTGCCGGCGCCTCGCCGCCTTCTGCGGCGGCGTCCCCGGCGCGCGCTGGCTGCCGGTCGAGCAGTTCCACCTCACGCTGCGCTTCATCGGCGAGGTAGACAACGGCGCCTTCGACGACATCGCCGAGGCGCTCGACGACGTCCACATCGAGCCGTTCTCCTTGGCCCTTTCCGGCGTCGGCCACTTCCCGCCGCGCGGGACGCCGCGGGTGCTCTGGGTCGGCGTCGACGACGGCGCCGCAGCCGTGCGGCTCCACGACAAGATCGAGATGCGCCTCCAGCGCCTCGGCCTCGAGCCCGATGCGCGCAGGTTCCACCCGCATATCACCCTCGCCCGCCTCAAGGGCGCGCCGCTCGGCAAGGTGCGCGACTTCCTCGCCGCGCATGCGGATTTCGCGAGCGAGCCGGTGGCGGTCGACGCCTTCCACCTCTATTCGAGCAAGCTCGGCGCCGGCGGCGCGCTGCACCGCATCGAGGCGAGCTACGATCTGAGCGCCGCGGCGTGAGGCGCCGGCGCGGCGCGCGCCTCGGCCAGCACCCGTTCGCGGAAGGCGACGACCTTCGCCCGCACCGCCGCTACCTCGGGGCAAGCGACGTAGTAGGCGAACGCCGCGCTGAGCGAGCTGGGGTCCGACATCCAATGGATCGAGACCTACGTGGCGGCCGACAAGACGTTCTGCGTCTATCTGGCTGCCAACGAAGACATCATTCGCAAGCACGCCGAGATCAGCGGCTTTCCCGCCACCAGGATCACCGAAATCACGAAGGTGATCGATCCCACCACGGCGGAGGGCTGAGCCCACGGGCGTGACGCGCGCCGCTCAGCCCATCGACATGCCGCCGTTGACGCGCAAGGTTTGCCCGGTGATGTAGGCGGCGTCGTCGGAGGCGAGGAACGCCATCGCCGCGGCGATCTCCTCAGGCTTGCCGTAGCGCCGCATGGGCACCAGGCGAAGCGCCGCCTCGCGGCCTTCCGCGTCGACCTCGCTCATCATCTCGGTGGCGATGTAGCCGGGCGAGACCGCGTTGACCGTGACGCCCCGGGCCGCGACCTCGGCGGCCATCGGGCGCATGAGCGAGACGATGCCGCCCTTCGAGGCGGCGCAGACCGAGAAGCGGTTGCCGCCGAAGTCGGCGACCTCGGTGATGATCGAGGCGGTGGCGATGATGCGGCCCCAGCCGCGCTCGATCATGTGCGGCAGCACCGCCCGGGCGACGTTGAAGAAGCCCTTGAGGTTGGTCTCGATGGCGAGCGCCCAGTCGTCCTCGTCCGAATCGACGAAGGCCTTGTCGATGACGATGCCGGCGTTCGAGACCATGATGTCGACGTGGCCGAAGGCGCCGATCGCCTCGGCAACCAGGCGCTCGGCATCGGCGCGCTCGCGCACGTCGGCCTGGATCGCCGCCGCCTCGCCGCCGCCGCCGCGAATTTCCTCCGCCACCGCCTCGGCCTTGTCGCGGTTGACGAGGTAGTTGACCACGACGCGCGCGCCGTCGCCGGCGAAGCGCAGCGCGACCGCCCGGCCGATGCCGCGCGCGGCGCCGGTGACCACGGCGCATTTGTCGTTGAGGTTCATCGTGTCCTCCCTTCTTCTTACGCGAAGTCACGATTGTCGTGACCTCGGCTCGCGTTCAAGCGCCACGCAGGCCAATTATCGTTACACAAGGCCTGGCCGCAGGGGCGGCGGCCCGCAATTGTCACGACCAAATGGCGCGGGCTGCGAAAGCCAAAACGACTCAATCGTTTTGACTTTCGGTATGACTCCCGCCTGCGACCCGGGCCGCGCGCCGGCGCAGGTTGACCAGCGCGAGGCCGGCGAACATCAGCGCCAGCGCCGCCCAGATCCACGGGCTGTGGCGCTCGTCGAACAGCGCCATGCCCCACAGCACGCCGGCAACGGTGACCACGTAGCCGACCTGCGAGAAGAACACCGGGCCGGTCGTGCGGATGAGCTCGAACAGGAAGATATGCGCGACGCCGGTGATCACCGGCAGGCCCAGCACCGCGAGGTCGGCGGCGTTCCACGGCGGGCCCACCATATGCGCGGTGCCGGTGGCGAGCACGAGCGGCGTCACCAGCGCCGCCGAGGTCATCAGCATGCCGGCGGCGAGCGCTGAGGAATCCGACGCCGGGGGGCGGAAATGGGCGACGAAGACGTTGCTGCAGGCGTAGCACGCCGGCCCGATGAAGCCCACCAGCACCCAGCCGGCCATGCCGGGCGCGGGCAGGCTGGCGCGCGGCCCGATGATCAGCATCACCGCGGCGAGCCCCAGCGCGACGCCGGCGACGCGCAGCCCGTCGAAGGTCTCGAGCCGTGCGGCGAGGGCGAGCCCGTAGGTGATGATCGGTACGCTCGTCACCAGCATCGACAACACCCCCGCCGGGGCGTGCGAGGCGGCGAAATAGATCGCCGCCGACGGCGCGACGATGCCGAGCACCCCGCAACCCGCGTAAAAGCCGAGATGGGCGCGCCGGATCGACCGCAGGCGGCGGCGCAAGGCGCAGAAGACGAGCACGATGACGGCGCCGCCCGCGGCCTGCCACAGCATCAGGCCGAAGGGGTGGACGCCGGCGGTGGTGGC
>JAZFVR010000337.1:0-3713 GCA_036447835.1 Alphaproteobacteria bacterium
ACTGCGGTTTGCTGCCAGATCCTCGAGAGGTTCTCGTTCAGCTGTTGCGTGAGCGGTTTCCAAAGGTGGAAGTGGCAGCAGAGTTGCCTCACGAGCATTCGACCCTTGGAGCATCAAACGGTGTTGAAAGTTCTCGGGTCACCGAGTTGCTTTTTTTGGCCAGCAGATAGCTGAGACTAGTTCTCTAATTGCGGATTGGGGTCTTGCTGCCTGAGAGTTTCCGCCGCCGCGCTCACCCCCCGAGATAGGCCTCCTTGACGTGGGGGTCGTTTAGGAGCTCGGCGCCGGTGCCGTGCAGGGTGACTTCGCCCGATTCCAAGAGGTAGCCGCGGTCGCACAGCTCCAAGGCGGCGTAGGCGTTCTGCTCGACCATGAGCACGGTGACGCCTTGGGCGCGGATCTCCGCGACGATGTCGAAGGTGGTCTCGACGAGGTTGGGCGCGAGGCCGAGGGAGGGCTCGTCGAACAGCATCAGCCTGGGCCGCGACATCAGCGCCCGGCCGATGGCGAGCATCTGCTGCTCGCCGCCCGACAGCGTGCCGGCCATCTGGCGGCGGCGCTCGGCGAGCACCGGGAAGCGCTCGAAGATGCGCGCGAGGTCGGCGGCGATGCCGGGCGCGTCGCGGCGCAGGTAGCAGCCCATGTCGAGGTTCTCCTGCACCGTCATGTCGGGGAAGACGTGGCGGCCCTCGGGGCAGTGGGCGATGCCGCGGGCGAGGATGGCGCGCGGCGTGGCGCGGGTGATGTCGACGCCGTCGAAGACGATGCGCCCGGCGGCCGGCGGCAGCACGCCCGAGATCGCCTTGAGCGTCGTCGTCTTGCCGGCGCCGTTGGCGCCGATCAGGGTGACCAGCTCGCCCTCGCGGACCTCGAGCGAGAGGTCGCGCACCGCGCCGACCTTGCCGTAGCGGCACTCGAGGCCTTCGATCTCAAGCAGCATGGGCGGTCTCAGGCATGGGCGGTCTCAGGCATGGGCGATCTCAGGCATCGGCGGTCTCAGGCATGGGCGACCTCAGGCATGGCGCCGGCCGTGGCCGAGGTAGGCGCGGATGACCTCGGCGTCCTGCTGGATCTCCGCCGGCGTGCCCTCGGCGATGATGCGGCCCTGGTTGAGCACGACGACGCGGTCGGAGACGCCCATCACCATGCGCATGTCGTGCTCGACCAGGAGGATGGTGATGCCGCGCCCGCGGATCTTGCCGACCATCTTCATGAAGCTCTCGGTCTCCGCCGGGTTCATGCCCGAGACCGGCTCGTCGAGCAGCAGCAGCGAAGGATCGGCGGCGAGCGCGATGGCGACCTCGAGCAGGCGCTGCTCGCCGTAGGGCAGCGCGCCGCCGAGCTCGCCGGCCCGCGCCGCGAGGCCGACGAACTCGAGAATCCCGGCGGCGCTCTCGCGCAGCCGCGCCTCCTCCTCGCGCACCCTGGGCAGGGCGAGCAGGATCTCCCAGGGCTTTCGCGCGCCCTGGCGATGGAGGCCGATGAGGACGTTGTCGAACACCGAGTTGGCCGCGAACACGCTGGTCTTCTGGAACGTGCGCACGACGCCGAAGTCGGCGATCTGGTTGGGGCGCAGCCCGTCGAGCGAGTGCCCGCGGTAGCGGATCGTGCCGGCGGTGGGCGCCAGGAACCCGGTGATGACGTTGAACGCCGTCGTCTTGCCGGCGCCGTTGGGGCCGATCAGGCTCGCCACCTCGCCCTCGCGCACGTCGAAGCTTACCTCGCTGAGCGCCGCCAGCCCGCCGAAGTGGACGGCGAGACCGTCGACCGTGAGCACCGCGGCGCCGTTGGCCGCGCTCACGTGACTTTCCTCGCGCTTCGCGGCGCCACCGGCTCGAGACCGGAAAGCCCGGCGCCCGGGCCGCCGGCCGTGGGCGCGGCGCCGAAGCGCCCGCGCCACCACGCGCTCAGCGCCGGCACGATGCCGTCGGGCAGGAAGAAGACGATGACGATCATGAACACGCCGTAGATGATCCACTGCACCTCGGGGCTGGCGACCTCGCGCAGCACCTCGGGCAGGATGCCGAAGATGAGGCCGCCGACGACGGGGCCGGCGAGCGTTCCCTTGCCGCCGGTGACCACCATGATGACCATGGTCACCGTGTAGATGAACAGGAACACGTCGGGATCGACGATGCGCACGTAGTGGGTGTAGAGGCTGCCGGCGGCGCCCGCCATGCCCGCCGAGACGACCGCCGCGAGGACCAGGTAGCGGGTGACGTCGACGCCGGCCGAGGCGGCGAGCGGCTCGTTCTCGCGCAGCGCGATCATCGCGCGGCCGACCCGCGAATGCACCAGCCGGCGCACGATGACGTAGCAGGCGATGGCGACGACGAGGACGAGATAGTAGTTGGGCAGCTTGCGGTAGAACGCGAGCTCCCAGAGCCCCGGCACCGCGAGCGCGAACGGCGGGATGTTGTTGAGCGCCATGGGGCCCTCGGTGAGGTCGACCCAGTTGAGCGCCACCAGCCGCACCACCTCGGCGAAGCTTATCGTGACGATGACGAAGTAGGCGCCGCGCACCTTGAACGAGATCTTGCCGATCAGCCAGCCGGAGGCGCCGGCGACGACGATGCCGGCGACGAACGCCAGCCACACCGGGCGCGGCGCGAAGACGAATGTATAGGTCGCGGTGAGCTCGAGGTCGAAGCCGAGCGAGACGAGCGCGCTGGCGTAGGCGCCGATGCCGAAGAACGCCACGTGGCCGAGGCTGAGCTGGCCGGTATAGCCGAGCAGCAGGTTGAGGCTCATCGCGGCGATGGTGAAGATGCCCGCGGTGATGAGGATGTGGAGAAAGTACTGGTCCTCCATCCACAGCGGGATCGAGAACAGGAACGCGACCCAGGCCCAGCTCGCCCAGCGGTTCATCCGACGCGCTCCTTGCGCGCGAACAGGCCGGTCGGGCGGAAGACGAGGACGACGATGATGAGCAGGAAGCCCATGGCGTCGCGATAGCCCGACGACACGTAGCCGGCGCCCATCTCCTCGACGAGGGCGAGGATGAAGCCGCCCAGCGCCGCCCCCATGAAGTTGCCGAGCCCGCCGAGAATGACGATGGCGAACGACTTGAGCGCCGCCATGTCGCCCATGGTCGGGAAGACCACGAACACCGGCCCCAGCAGCGCCCCCGCCGCGGCGGCGAGGCCCGAGCCGAAGGCGAAGGTGGCGGTGTGGATGGCGCCGATGTTGACGCCCATGAGCGCCGCCGTCTCGCGGTCCTGGAACGTCGCGCGCATGGCCTTGCCGAGGCTGGTGCGGTGGATCACGAGATGCGCGCCGACGATGAGCAGCACGGCGGCGACGAACACGAAGACTCGCACCCACGACACCGACACCGGGCCGATGACCAGCGGCTCGGCGGGGAAGGGGTGGGCGATCGACTTGGCGACGCCGCTCCACGCGAGCTGCTCGGTGTTCTGGAGCGCGATCCAGGCGCCGATCATCACCAGCATGGTGGTGTCGATGCTGGCTCCTCTCAGGCGACGCAGCAGCACGAACTCGATCGCCGCCCCGAGCACCACGCCGAGCAGCACCGCCATGGCGAGCGAGACGAAGAAGTTGGCGCCCAGCACCGCGGTGAAGAAGTACACCATGTAGGCGCCGAAGGTGTAGAGCTCGCCGTGGGTGAAGTTGACCACCCGCATGATGCCGAAGATGAGGGTGAGGCCGATGCCCAGCAGGGCGTACGTGCCCCCGAGGACGACGCCGTTCAG
>JAZFVR010000338.1:0-3144 GCA_036447835.1 Alphaproteobacteria bacterium
GTGCAGGTGCGGCAGCGGCTGGCGCAGCACCAGCGCCTGGAAGCCGAACAGGATCGCCGCGATCGGCGCGATGTCGAACAGCGTCTCCGAAAGCGTGCTCGCGAGCTCGACGTACCACGGCATCGCCGCCTCACACCACCATGCCGTAGGCGAGCACGAAGAAGATCGGCGTCAGGCTGGCAAACGCGATGAGGCCGAAACCGTCGATGAGCGGGTTGCGGCCGCGGATGACGCTGGCGAGGCCGACGCCGAGCGCCGCCACCAGCGGCACGGTCACGGTCGACGTGGTCACGCCGCCCGAATCGTAAGCGATGCCGACGATCTCGGGCGGCGCGAGCGTGGTCATGATCACCACCAGAAGATACCCGCCGATGATGAGATAGTGGATCGGCCAGCCCTTGAGGATGCGGAACACGCCGATCACCAGCGCCACGCCCACCGCCACCGCTACGGTGTAGCGCAGGCCGTCGGCGTAGGCCGCGCGCGCCCCCTCGTCGGGCGCGACGACGCCGGCCTCCGCCGCCGCGCGCGCCGCCTCGGCCGCGACTGCGATCAGCGCCGGCTCGGCCACGGTGGTGCCGAAGCCGAGCGCGAAGGCGAAGACGAGCAGCCAGGCGAGCGAGCCCTTGCGCGCGAAGGCCCCGGCCATCGCCTCGCCGAGCGGAAACAGGCCGGTCTGCAGCCCCTGCACGAACAGCGCCAGGCCGACCATGACCATGACCAGGCCGCCGGCGATCTTCTCGAGGTCGGGGAACGGCTGCTCGAGCACGACAATCTGAAAGAACGCGACAACGACGATGATCGGCGCGAGGTCCCTGGTCGTGCCCAGGATCAGGCGGCCGAGGGAGGCGAGCGCTTGCAGCATCGATGCAGGCAGAAAAAACGGCAAGGTGGCGAAACGGACACTCGCGCCGCGTATACCCCGCGCGACGCCTGCGCACAACGGTTTCGGTCGAGAAAGCGTAACGACGGGAGCGCCGCGCCGCGCGCGATCGCTTGCTCAGAGCCCGGCCACGCTGCTATCAAGGCGCCATGGAAACTCTGGTCGTTCCCGCGGCCGAGGGCCGCGCGGTGTCCGTGGCGAAGGGGCGACGTTTGCGCATCGTCACGCCGCACGGCGGCCAGGCCGCCGACTTCTTCGCCTTTCGCTCGAGCGACATGGACGAGTGGCTGTCGCCGATGCACACCTGGGTGCTCAGCCGCTCGATCAAGCCGCGCCAGGGCGACACCTTCCTGAGCCGCTACCGCCGCCCGCTGCTCGATTTCGCCGACGACGGCGCCGCCGGCGTCCACGACATGCTGCTCGCCGCCTGCGATGCGGCGCGCTACGAGCAGTTGGGGTGTGAGGGCCCGCACGCGAGCTGCGCCGGCAACCTGAAGACCGCCATGGCCGGCCGCGGCGTCGACATCGCGGTGGTGCCGCAACCGGTGAACTTCTTCACCCACACGCGCATCGACGCGTTCGGCGTCCTCACCTCGCCGCCCAACCCGGTGCCGCCGGGAGCCTACGTCGAGCTCACCGCGCTTACCGACCTGGTCTGCGTCGTCTCGTCGTGTCCTTTCGACCTGGCGCTTTCCGACTGGCCGATCAACGCCCCCGTCGGACCCACCGAGCTCGTCGTCGAGCTGCACTAGGGAGCGCACCCGCCATGCGCTACGAGAACGCGAGCTGGCGGCTTGGCGACACGGGCGGGCACTGGGGCCTCATCTTCACCCCGGACGATCTCCCTTCGAGCCGCTGAGAAGCGGCTTTCGGCGCCGCAAGGGCCCGCATGGTGCGAACTTCATCAATTCCGCAACGCCGTCCGATCCCCGGGCGGGCGTCGTTAAGTGTTCGATAGCCTCCGGAGATGAGCAGCGGGTCTCGTCACGCGGTCGCTGTCGCCCTCGGCGGGCTCATCGCTCTCGCTGCCGCGATGGGTATCGGCCGTTTCGTCTACACGCCGATCCTTCCCTTCATGGCGGAGGGCCTCGGACTGTCGAAAGCGGAGGCCGGCGTGATCGCCTCGGCGAACTTCTTCGGCTACCTCGTTGGCGCACTTGCAGCCTCGGCCGCCGCGCTGCCGGGCGGGCGGCGTGGCTGGTTTCTCGCTGCGTTGGCGGTGAGTGCCCTATCGACCGCGGTCATGGGCCTGGCATCGTCGATGGTGCTGTTCCTGGGTCTGCGCTTCGTCGGAGGCGTCGCGAGCGCGTTCGTCCTCGTCTTCGCGTCCGCGCTTGTCCTCGATCGGCTGGCGGCGGCACGCCGCTCCCCTCTCTCCGCCCTCCATTTCGCGGGGGTCGGTTGTGGAATCGCGGTCTCCGCCGTGCTCGTATCGGCGCTTGCCGCCGGCGGGCACGATTGGCGGGCGCAATGGCTTGCCAGCGGGATGGTTTCGTTGCTTGCTCTTGGGGCCGTGATCTGGCTGGTGCCGGGCGAGGCCGGCGCCGAGCGGCGCGTGTCTTCACGTGGCGTCGGTACCGACCGCCGAATGATCGCGCTCATCGCGGCCTACGGGCTCTTTGGCTTCGGCTACGTGATTACGGCGACGTTCATTTCGATGATCGTAAGAACGTCACCCGAGCTTCGATCCATCGAGCCGGTGATATGGCTGGTCGTCGGTTTGGCGGCGATTCCCTCGGTGGCGCTGTGGACCTGGATCGGGGGCCGGTTCGGCAACGCCTGGAGCTTCGCCATCGCATGTCTTGTCGAAGGGGTCGGGGTGGCGATGAGCGTACTCGCGACGAGCGCGCTGGCGATCGCCGTTTCCGCGGCACTGCTTGGCGGAACCTTCATGGGAATCACCGCATTGGGACTGGTCCATGCGCACCACATCTCGAGCGGCGATCCACGCCGCAGCCTGGCGCTCATGACCGCGGCCTTCGGTCTCGGCCAGATGATCGGCCCGACGTTCGCGGGCCTCGCCTACGACCTGGACAACAGCTTCCTGGTGCCCTCGCTGGCGGCGGCGGCGGCCCTGTTCGTCGCCGCGGGGCTTGTCGTGGATCCGCGGACCTGGCTCAGCCCGTCGACCTCGCGTTAGGGCACATTCGGCCGGTGCGGAATCAACTCCCCCCGCTTGCGGGGGGAGAGGGTTGCGTGAGGGGGGGGGTGCTTCCACTCGAACCGAAAACGCGCTACAGCCCCCGGCGGCGCTTGGCGTA
>JAZFVR010000339.1:0-4095 GCA_036447835.1 Alphaproteobacteria bacterium
TTTGCGCTTGCTCGCCCCCGGATGGCGAAACTTGCGGACTTCCGAAGTGGCCTTCGACATTACGTCTTTCCCTGTCCTCTCCCGCGGCGAAAGTCGCAGAATGCAAGGGATTTGTAAACTCCCCACATGATCGCGGCAACTCAGGCGCCGGCGTCCGCATCGACGACCTCGAGCTCGACCACGGCGGCGTTGACCAGCCGCTTGCCGGCGTTCTCGAAGTCGACCGTGACCCGATCGGGCCGGGAGGGGTGGCGCACGAACGTCCCCGGCACGAGGCGGTTTTCCATGGCGTTTCGTCCTCTTTGGCGGATGTCGCCGCTCCGGGAAATGATACATGGGGTCGGTTCGTCTATAGTACAGTCGCGCATCGTGCCTGGGGACGTTGCGGGAGGAGTAGAGATGGACGATCTGAGGCTCACGTCTTTGCTGTGCACGCGCCTGTGCCACGACCTGGTCGGGCCGGTGGGGGCGATGAACAACGGTATGGAGCTGCTGTCGGATACGACAGGCGACTTCGAGACCGACGTGATCGATCTGCTGCGGCGCAGCGCCGGCGAAGCCGCGCGCCGCCTGCGCTTCTTTCGCGCCGCGTACGGTGTGCCCGGCAGGACCGGCGATGACGGGGGCATCGCCGAGGCGCGCACGGTGGCGCAGACGTTCTTCGAGGAGAGCAAGATCACCCTCGACTGGCCAGGCGACACGCCGCCGCCTGCGGCCGCGGCCGACGCGAGGTCCATACAATTGCTGCTCAACATGGTCCTTTGCGCGGCGGAGACGCTGCCCCGCGGCGGCGAGATCGCCGTCCGCTCGAGCGCCGGCGCCGACGGCGTTACGATGAGCGTCGCGGCCGCCGGGCCGGCCATCAAAGTGAGCGACGCCCTGCGCACGGCTCTCGCCGGAACGGGCGATTTCGAGACCCTCGACGCGCGCAGCGTCCAGCCCTTTCTCATGGCCCGGCTCGCCGCGGCGACGGGCGCCACCCTCGGTCTGATGCAACCGTCGCCCGAGACGGCCGAGATCGCCGCTACTCTCGCCGGCGCGCCCTGAGAGGCAATCGTTCGGCCCGAATCCTCTTCCATTTGACAGCTTGTTAACCAGCCGGCCTCATTCTTCCGGGTAATTGTGAATCGCTAATCTGCGTGCGGGGGGATCTCCCGAGGATCGCGCTCACGGGAGTATGCCGATGGACGACCTCTTGCGCGAATTTCTGACCGAAACGTCAGAAAGCATCACCGTCCTCGACGTTGAGCTGATCAAACTCGAGCAGCAGCCCGACAACCCTGAGTTGTTGGGCGTGATCTTCCGCGTCGTCCACACCATCAAGGGCACGTGCGGGTTTCTCGGGCTGCCGCGTCTCGAAGCGGTGGCCCATGCCGCCGAGGAAGTGCTTGGCAAATTCCGCGCGGGCGAGCTTACCGTGACCCAGGACGCGGTCACGCTGATCCTCGAATCCCTCGATTGCATCAAGGGGTTGCTGAGCGCGCTCGAGCAGACCGAGGCCGAGCCCGCCGGCGACGACAAGGAACTCATCGGCCGCCTCGACGCCTTCGCCAAGGGCGGCGACGCGCCCTCGCCGGCGGAAGAGGCGGCGTGCCGCCCGCAGGCCGTGGCGGACGAACCGATCCCTGCCGATTTGGCAACCCAGGGCGAGGCCGAAGCGGCGGCAACCGAGACGTCCGACGCCGTGAGGGCGCTCGCATCGCCCGACCCCGCTCCTGCCGACGTCGAGCAACCGGCCGCCGCCCGCGCGGCGGCGCCGGCCGCCCAGAGCGCCGGTCAGCCGGCCGTCGAATCGGCGATCGCGAGCCACACCATCCGCGTTGGCGTCGACCTGCTCGAGCACCTGATGACCATGGTCAGCGAGCTGGTCCTCACCCGCAACCAGCTCCTGCAGATGGTGCGCGGGCAAAGCGACAACGAATTTGTCGGCCCGTTGCAGCAGCTGAGCCACGTCACCACCGAGCTGCAGGAAGGGGTGATGAAGACCCGCATGCAGCCTGTCGGCAATGCGTGGGCGAAGCTGCCCCGGATCATTCGCGATATCTCGGTCGATCTGGGCAAGAAGATCGACCTGAAGATGATCGGCGCCGAGACCGAGCTAGACCGCCAGGTGCTCGAGCTGATCAAGGACCCGCTTACCCACATGGTGCGCAACTCGGGCGACCACGGCATCGAAACGCCGGCCGAGCGCAAGGCGGCGGGCAAACCCGAAACCGGCCGCCTGGTTCTCAACGCGTATCACGAAGGGGGCCACATCATCATCGAGATCCGCGACGACGGCCGCGGCATCGACGTCCAGAAGGTCAAGCAGAAGGCGCTTCAGAACGGGCTGGTGAGCGAGTCCGATCTCGAAACCATGAGCGACAAGCAGATTCTGCAGCTGATCTTCAGGCCCGGCTTATCGACGGCTGCGACGGTGACCAACGTTTCCGGCCGCGGCGTCGGCATGGACGTGGTGAAGACCAATGTCGAGAAGATCGGCGGCACGATCGAACTCGACTCCATCGCCGGCAAGGGTACGACCTTCGTCATCAAGATACCGCTTACGCTCGCCATCGTCTCGGCGCTCATCGTCGAGTGCCGCGGTGCGCGCTTCGCCATCCCGCAGATCAGCGTGGTCGAGCTGGTGCGCGCCTCGGCCAACTCGGAACACACGATCGAGATGATCAACGAGGCGCCGGTGCTGCGCCTGCGCGGTCGCCTGCTGCCTCTGGTCTCGCTGTCGCGGATTCTCGGGTTGGGCGACTCCGAAGGGGTCGTCGCCAGCGGCTCCGAGGAGATCGTCGCCAGCGGCTCCGAGACGTTCATCGTCGTCTCCCGGGTCGGCGCCCACAGCTTCGGCCTCATCGTCGACCGCGTATTCGACACCGAGGAGATCGTGGTCAAGCCGGTCTCGCCGATGCTCCGCGATATCAGCGTGTACTCGGGCAATACGATCCTCGGCGACGGCAGCATCATCATGATCCTCGATTGCAACGGCATCGCCGCCGAGGCGACCCATACGACAATTGGCGGCGAGTCCCAGGCCGAAGAGGCCCTGGCCCGCGAGGGCGGAGGCGACGACACCGTCGCGCTCCTCGTTTTCGGTGCCGGGGGCGGGGCGCCCAAGGCGGTTCCGCTCGCCCTCGTCGCCCGCCTCGAAGACATCGACATGGGCAACGTGGAATACTCCGACGGCCAGCCCGTGGTGCAATACCGCGGTCAGCTCATGCCGCTTGTCTGCGCCGACCCGAACAAGTCTCTAGACAGCGAGGGTAAGACGCCGGTGGTCGTCTTCACGGACCGCGAGCGGAGCATGGGTCTCGTGGTCGACGAGATCATCGATATCGTCGAGGAAAAGCTCGACATCGAGCTCAAGGCGAGCGGCGCCGCCGTCATCGGCAGCGCCGTCATCGCCGGCAAGGCGACCGACGTCATCGACGCCGGCTACTACCTGACCCAGGCGTTCGGAGACTGGTTCATGCACAACGACGGCGCCGAAATCGGCGAGAGCCACAAGAGCCTGCTGCTCGTCGACGACAGCCCGTTCTTCCGCAACATGCTGGCACCGCTGCTCTCGGCTGCCGGTTACGACGTGACCATGGCCGAGGGTGGCGACGAGGCGCTCAAGCTGCTCGATGCGGGTCGCGAGTTCGACATCATCGTCAGCGATATCGACATGCCGGGGATGAACGGGTTCGATCTCGCCAAGGCGTGCCGCAGCGACGAGCGCTGGCGCGCCACGCCGATCGTCGCGCTCACGTCGCACACCTCGCCCGAAGATTTCAGCCGCAGCCGGGAGGCGGGCTTTACCGACTATGTCGCCAAGTCCGACCGTGACGCCTTGTTCGCCGCGCTGTCCCAATCCCTGTCCCTCGTTGGAGATGCGGCATGAGCGACGCGAAACCCGTTACCAATTCCGCGGCGCAGGGCGCCGCGGGCGCGCAGGGCGATCACGATGAGTTCGTCACCGTGATGATCGGGGATCAGTGGTTCGGGATACCGGTTCTCACTGTGCAGGACGTACTCGGGACCCAGCACATCGCGCCGATTCCGCTGGCACAGCCCGAAGTGGCGGGGTCTCTCAACCTGCGCGGGCGCATCGTGACGGCGTTC
>JAZFVR010000340.1:0-4430 GCA_036447835.1 Alphaproteobacteria bacterium
TCGGTCATCGTTCCGACTGCGGCAGTTCGCCGGATATATCCGCGTCGGGCGACGTGCCCGCGGGCGCGCTCAATCTCCGGCCCGTCTTTCATGAGTACTTTACTCACAGGCACGGATAATTACCACGAGTAAACGGCGCGGACCTCTCACAGAATGCCTCACGCTGGCGCTGCGGCGGCCCTACAGCGCCGTTGGCGGCATCGGGGCGGGGGGAGAGGGCGTGTGTGGCAAAGATGTCACACTAGGGGGCGGTGACAGGCGTTATGTACCGAGCATTTCCCTGATTCCAGGGCCAAGAGCATGAGCATCGGTGACATGTCGTCGGCGCTGGAATGTCATTCGATGATGGTGGAAAATTTCTGGTTTGGCGGATGTCCACAACGGGCATAGCGCGGGGGCGCGTAGGCCCGCCGGGGGGCGTGGTCCTCGCCGGTGCCGACGGCGCCGAGAGCATCTACACGGCGAACACGATATCGAGGTGGGAAGCCTCAGGATGCACGAAACGACCATGGCCGGACCGTCCCCCTACCGGGCCGAAACGGGTGCTCTATGGTGACTTATTGGTGACTTACATACACGGACCTGCGGCGGGAATTGATATAAGTGCTTGTTATAATTGGTGGGCGCACCAGGACTCGAACCTGGGACCCGATGATGTATAGTCGCCGGGTGCCTGTGAGGGGGTTGCTTCGACCGGTGTGCGCCATTTCCGTCAATCGCGCCGTTTGCATGCGCGCCGCCGCCGCCGGGCGCCGTGACCGAGGGCGGTGGTGATCGAGCACCCGTCGCCGAGCCACGACGCGCGGCCCGCGGGCGCCGTCGTCGACATGCTCGTCCTGCACTACACGGGTATGACGGACGCCGCGGCGGCGCTCACGCGCATGTGCGACACGCACGCCCGGGTCAGCGCCCATTACATGGTCGACGAGGAGGGCGGCGTCTACCGCCTGGTGGCCGAGGAGCGGCGCGCCTGGCACGCCGGCGTGTCGTTCTGGCGCGGCCGCGACGACGTCAACGCCGCCTCGATCGGCGTCGAGATCGTCAACCCCGGCCACGAGTTCGGCTACCGCCCTTATCCGGAACCCCAGATGGCGGCGCTCGAGGCGCTGTGCCGCGACATCGTCGCCCGCCACCCCGTCCCCGCCCGCCACGTCCTCGGCCACTCCGACGTCGCGCCCGGGCGCAAGAGCGACCCCGGCGAGCTCTTCGACTGGGCGCGCCTCGCCGCCGCCGGCGTCGGCCTGTGGCCCGGGGAGCGGCCGGTCGCCGGCGAGATGGGGCTCAGCCTCGGGCGCGGCGACGCCGGGCGCGCGGTATCGGAAGTGCAGGAGGCGCTCGCCGAGTTCGGCTACGGCGTGCCCCGGCACGGCGCCTACGACGAGGCGACCTCCGAGGTGGTCGCCGCGTTCCAGCGCCACTTCCGGCCCGGGCGAATCGACGGCGTCACCGACCCCGAGACCGCGCAGCTTCTGTTCCGGGTGCTCGCCTGCTGCGCTTGACGCTGGGCGCCGCGATGCGTACGTCTATGGCGTGCCAGGCGGCCGGATGGCCGCCTCCCGGCTTCGGCCGGGGGGAGGAAAGTCCGGGCTCCACGGAAACACGGTGCCGGGTAACGCCCGGCGGGGGTGACCCCAGGGAAAGTGCCACAGAAAGCAAACCGCCCGCCCGCGCGCCGGGGCCATCCCCGCCACGCCGACGGGTAAGGGTGAAAGGGTGCGGTAAGAGCGCACCGCGCCGGCGGCAACGCCGGCGGCACGGCAAACCCCACCGGGAGCAAGACCAAATAGGGGCGGCACGCGCCGGCTTCGGCCGGCGGCAGGCGGGTTTCCGCGCCGGTCGCCCGGGTTGGTCGCGCGAGGCGCCCGGCGACGGGCGTCCCAGATGAATGGCCATCCCCCGCGCTTGCCGCGGGGACAGAACCCGGCTTACAGGCCGCCTGGCGCGCTACCTGCCGTTTCCCCGCGACGGCCCGCGGTGCGGACGCTTGCGCTTGTCCGCGTCAATGCCGCGGAGCGCCCGCGATTCCGCGCCCGGGGCGGGTATGCCCCATACGGAACATTTTAGGAACATAAATTCGCCACAATTCATCGTCAGATTAGCCAAGCATATCCTTGGTTAATGCGACGGATTAACTATGTTCCCGTCTCGTTCCGCACGATTGGCACTTGAGGAAACGAGTCAAAGTCCTTGCGTTAACCATATTTTAACTACGTTATACCATTGACGCCCATGAAATCCCATGATATCCCATACGATCCCAAGTCGCCGGTTCAGAGAGAATTTGGGCTCCGGAGGGCGATTGGGCAAGGGGGCCCCCGGAGGACGATTGGACAAGGGGGCGACGGGAACCCGCAGGGGACAGCGGGCAGCCCGCAACGGGGAGAGGCCGCGTGGCGTTGTATCTGTCCACGTTCATCAACCGGATCGACAGCAAGGGCCGCGTGTCCGTGCCGGCGCCGTTCCGCGCCGCGCTCGTCGACGAGCTTTACAACGGCATCGTCGTCTTCCCGTCGTTCAGCGAGATATTCAACGCCGTCGAGGCGTGCGGCATGGCGCGTATGGAACGCCTGAGCGCGGGCGTCGACCGGCTCAACCCGTTCTCCGACGAGCACGTCGATTTCGCCAGCGTCATCTTCGGCGCCTCGGTGCAGCTGCCGTTCGACGGCGAGGGCCGCGTCATCCTGCCCGATCATCTGCGCGCCCACGCCGCCATCGACGACCAGGCGGCGTTCGTCGGCCGCGGCGCCACTTTTCAGATCTGGGAGCCGGGCGCGCTCATCGACTTCCAGGCCGAGGCGCAGAGCCGCGTGCGTGCGGCGCGGGCGACGCTCGCCCTCGACCCGCCGCCGGGGGACGGCGCGTGACCGCCGCCCGGCGTAACGGCGGCCACCGCCCGGTCATGCTCGGCGAGGTTCTCGCCGCGCTCAGGCCCCGCGACGGCGGCATCTACGTCGACGGCACCTTCGGCGCCGGCGGCTACAGCCGGGCGCTCCTCGAGGCCGCCCACTGCACCGTCTGGGGCATCGACCGCGACCCGGCGGCGGTGGCCGGCGCGGACCGGCTCGTGGGCGAGTTCGCCGGGCGGCTCACCGTGCTCGCCGGGCGCTACGGCGAGATGGATCGGCTGCTCGCCGCCCGCGGTGTCAACGAGGCCCACGGCGTGGCCCTCGATCTCGGCGTCTCGTCGATGCAGATCGACGATCCGGAGCGCGGCTTCTCGTTTCGCCACGACGGGCCACTCGACATGCGCATGGACGGCGCCGGGCCCAGCGCCGCCGACGTCGTCAACGGCAGCGAGGAGGGTGCGCTCGCCGCGCTCATCTCCGAGCTTGGCGAGGAGCGACGGGCGCGCCGCGTTGCCCGCGCCATCGTCAAGGCGCGGAGCGAGCGGCCGATCACCCGCACCGGCGAGCTCGCCGCCATCGTGCGCGGCGTCGTGCGCGCGGCGGCCGACGGCATCGACCCGGCGACGCGCACGTTTCAGGCGCTGCGCATCCACGTCAACGACGAGCTCGGCGAGCTCGATCGCGGCCTCGGCGCCGCCGAACGCCTGCTTCCTCCCGGCGGGCGCATTGCGGTGGTGTCGTTCCACTCCCTCGAGGATCGCATGGTGAAGCGTTTCCTCGTCGTGCGTAGCGGCCGCCGGCCGCGACCGAGCCGCCACGCGCCGCCGTCTCCGGACGGCGGCGCCCCCACTCTCCGACCGCTCGCCAGGAAGGCGCTGCGCCCGAGCGCCGACGAGGTCGCGGCCAATCCGCGTGCCCGCTCGGCGCGCCTGCGCTCGGCCGAGCGCACCGCCGCGCCGGCGTGGGAGCGGGCGCCGTGAACGGGCCCTCGACGCTTCTCTGGGTGGCAGTCGTCGCTGCCATGGCGTTCGGTCTCTTCCAGATCAAGTACGCGGTCCAGCGCCTCGAGGACGAGTTCGCGCGCCTCAACCGCGACCTCCTCGCCAGCGAGGAGGCGGTGCACGTGCTGCGCGCCGAGTGGGCCTACCTCAACCGGCCCGAGCGGCTGGCCAAGCTCGCTTCGCGCCATCTCGCGCTGCAGCCGATGACCGCACAGCAGATCGGCGGCGTCGTGCTCGCCGACGTCGGGGGTCCGCAATGACCCGCAACGGCGACAAGATCGGCTACCAGGACGCGGTCGTCGACACGCGGGTCACGCTCGACGGTCTCGCCAGCCAGGCGCTGAAGACGGGGCGCAACCGGCTCGTGCTCGCCATCGCGCTGTTCGCCATGGCTTACGGGCTCGTCGGCATGCGCCTCGCCGACGTGGCCCTGCTCAACGACGGGTTCGAGCCGCGATTCGCGCGTGCGGTGGCGGTGCAGCACGCACAGCTCGGCCGCCGCGACATCGTCGACCGCAACGGGGCGCTGCTCGCCACCAACCTTCCCACTGCCTCGCTCTACGCCGACCCGGCGCGCGTGCTC
>JAZFVR010000341.1:0-9540 GCA_036447835.1 Alphaproteobacteria bacterium
CGATCTGCAGTTGCTGCTCGGCGGCCTCGACGACCTCAGGGTGGCGGCCGAGCGGCGCCGGACCAGCGAGACCGAGGCGCTGATCCGCCGGCTGGTGCCCGAGTACCGCCCGCTCGGCGAGGCCGAGCGCGCCACCGCCGGCGACTGACGGCCGTGCGCATCGTCCGCGCCCTGATCTCGGTCTCGGACAAGACCGGGCTCGCCGAGTTCGGCCGTTTCCTGGCGCGATCCGGGGTCGAGATCCTGTCGACCGGCGGCTCGGCACGGGCGCTCGGCGAGGCCGGCGTCAAGGTCGTCGAGGTCGCCGAGCACACCGGGTTTCCCGAGATCATGGACGGCCGCGTCAAGACGCTGCACCCCAAGGTGCACGGGGGAATCCTGGCGCTCCGCGACGCCCACCGCGCGGCGATGGACGAGCACGGTATCGCGCCCATCGACCTCGTCGCGGTCAACCTCTACCCCTTCGAGGCGAGCGTGGCGCGCGGCGCGGGCTTCGCCGAATGCATCGAGAACATCGACATCGGCGGCCCGGCGATGATCCGCTCGGCGGCCAAGAACCACGCCTTCGTCACCGTCGTCGTCGACCCCGCCGACTACGCGGCGGTGATGGCCGACATGGCAGCGAACGACGGCGCGACGAGCGAACCGTTGCGCCGCCGCCTCGCCGCCGCCGCCTTCGCGCGCACCGCGGCCTACGACGCCGCGATCGGCGAATGGTTCGCGAGCCAAGAAGGCGCCGTGGCGCTGCCCGCACACCTCGGCGTCTCGGCGCGCCGCGCCGCGGTGCTGCGCTACGGCGAGAACCCGCACCAGCAGGCGGCGTTCTACGTCGGCGGGGCGCCACGACCCGGCGTCGCCACCGCCGAGCAGGTTCAGGGCAAGGCGCTCAGCTACAACAACCTCAATGACACCGACGCCGCGTTCGAGCTCGTCGCCGAGTTCGGGCGGCCCGCAGTCGCCATCATCAAGCACGCCAACCCGTGCGGCGTGGCGGTCGCCGACAGCCTCGTCGACGCCTACCGCAAGGCGCTCGCCTGCGACCCGGTGAGTGCCTTCGGCGGCATCGTCGCCGCGAACCGGCCGCTCGACGGCGCCACGGCCGAAGAGATCGCCAAGCTGTTCGTCGAGGTCGTCATCGCGCCGGAGATCGGACCGCAAGCGCGCGCGGCGCTCAGCGCCAAGCGGAACCTGCGCCTGCTCGTCGCCGGCAGCCTGCCCGACCCGGCGGCGGGCGGTCTCGTCTTGCGCGCGCTCGCCGGCGGCTACCTCGCCCAGACGCGCGACGCCGGGCGGGTCGGTGCCGACGATCTCGAGGTGGTGACGAAACGCACGCCCTCGCAAGCCGAGATCGCCGATCTGCTGTTCGCCTTCACCGTGTGCAAGCACGTCAAGTCGAACGCCATCGTCTACGCGCGGGCCGGCGCCACCGTGGGCGTCGGTGCCGGGCAGATGAGCCGCGTCGATGCGGCGCGCATCGCCGCGTGGAAGGCCGCCGAGGCGGCGGGCGAGGCGAGCGAGAGCCGGGCGAAAGGCTCGGTGGTCGCTTCCGACGCCTTCTTCCCTTTCGCCGACGGCCTCATCGCCGCGGCCGAGGCCGGCGCCACGGCGGTGATCCAGCCCGGCGGCTCGGTGCGCGACGACGAGGTCATCGCCGCCGCCGACGAGCGCGGCCTCGCCATGGTGTTCACGGGATTACGGCACTTCCGGCATTAGCACCGCCGCGGTCGGGGTCGGGGAGCGGCAGCAGCAGCACCAGCCCGACGCCGAGAAAGACGAGTATCGTCGCCATGCCGGCGCGCTGGCTGGCGAAGGCCACGGTCACCCAGGCGACGAGCGCCGGCCCGAGGAAAGCAGTGACGCGGCCCGAGAGCGCGAACAGGCCGAACATCTCGGTCTCGCGCCCAGGCGGGCTGAGCCGCGCCATCATCGAGCGGCTCGCCGACTGGGTCGGCCCGATGAACACGCCGAGGCCGAGGCCGGCGGCCCAGAACCATGGCTCCGACGGCGCGGCGAGCGCCGCCGCCGCGAACAGCATGAGCCCGGCGATCGAGACGATCAGCGTGCGCTTGGCACCGACGAGATCGTCGACCCAGGCGAAGGCGAGCGCGCCGAGGCCGGCGCTGACGTTGAGCGCGATGCCGAAGGCGAGCACGCGGGCGATGTCCATGCCGAAGACGCCGGCGGCGTAGATGCCGCCGAAGGCGAACAGCGTGTTGAGCCCGTCGATGTAGAGCATGCGCGCGACGAGGAAGCGGAAGATCACGCGGTAGCGCCGGAACTCCCTCAGCGTGTCGACGAGCACGCGCAGCCCGCGGCGCACGGCTTGGCGCACCGGCAGGCCGGCGGCCGGCGCATCGGGGACGAACACGAACAGCGGCCAGCCGAAGGCGGCGAACCACAACGCCGCCAGCGGCGCCGTGGCGCGCACGTGCTCGGCGCGGCCCGCGTCGAGGCCGAACGGCGGCGGCTCGGCGTCGACGAAGGCGACGAGCGCGACGACGAGACAGGCGAGGCCCCCGGCGTAACCCAGCGACCAGCCCCAGCCCGAGAGCCGCCCGACGCGGCCGGCGCCGGCGAGCCCCGGCAGCATGGCGTTGTAGAACACCATGCCGAGCTCGAACGCCACATTGGCGACGCCCACGCAGACCAGCGCCCACAGCGCGTAGCGCGGCTCGGGCGCGGCGTACCACAGCAGAAACGCACCGACGACGGTCACGGCCGAGCACGCGAAGAGCCACGGTTTTCGCCGCCCGCCAGCGTCGGCGACGGCGCCGAGCACGGGCCCGAGCACCGCGACGGCCAGGCCGCTCGCCGCCATCGCGGTGCCCCACAGCGCGGTGCCGCGCACCGCGTCGCCGACGATCGCTTGCGGGAAATACGCGGCGAAGACGAAGGTGATGACGACCGTGGGGAACGGCGAGTTGGCCCAGTCGAACAGGCACCAGGCGAACAGCGCCCGGCGCCCCGTGGCAGATTTCACGGCGCCCGGTTTTGCGGTCATCTCCCGTTCCCTGGCTTGCAGCGGGAAAGCCTCGTCATTTCCCCCCCCCCCTGCCACCAGGGGAGGGGGTTCGGTTCATGACGCTGGCCGAACAAGCCCTCCCCCTTGACGGGGGAGGGTTGGGTGAGGGTGAACTGTCAACCTGACGTCCGGTGCGCGCGCTCAGCCGGCGGCGAGGACACGGATCTGCCGGTTGGCGACGGTGAGCATGGCGAGGTCGACGCTCTCGATCTTGCCGAGATCGGCGAGCAATTCCTCGTTGCGCTCGACGACGGGCCTGTGGGCGCTGACCCATTCGTCGACGGCGCCGTCGACCGCGCCGGCGCCATTCGCCTCGAGCACCGCGGTGGTGAGCGCCCGCTGCTGGCTGTAGAGGTCGTCGACGATGGCGGTCACCGCCTGGCGCTGCCAGTGCGATTCGGCGCTCAAGCCGCCGGCGGTGGCGCGCAGCCAGTCGAAGCCGAGCCGCTCGCCGACCTGGAAGTAGACGCAGCCGACGTCCTCGACCGCGAGGTCGCGGTTGAGCGCCGCCTGAACGATGTCGAGCGCCGAGGCGAGCACGTCGGTGCCGGCGACGCGCCGGGCGATGTCCTCGGGCACGCCTTCGGCGGTGTAGCGCTCGGCGGCCCTGGCCACGGCATCGAGGCGGGCGTCGCCGAGCATGTCGTCGAGATGCCCGGCGAGCGCGTCGATGCCCGGGGTGAACTCGTCGACCGTCGCGGCGATGTCGAGCGGCGGCGTGCGGTTGCGCAGCAACCACATGGCGCAGCGCTCGACAAGGCCTTCGACGTCGAGATGCATCGCCGACTGCACGGCGCTCGACACCCGGTTGTCGAGCCCCTCGATCGCAGTCCACAGCGCGCGCAGGCCGAAGGCGTCGCGGGCGACGGTGTAGGCGCGGGCGATCTCGCACGGGGCGTAGCCGCCTTCCTCGGCGAAGCGGTTGACGAAGGTTGCGCCGACGCGGTTGACCATGCTGTTGGTCACCGAGGTGGCGATGATCTCGCGGCGCAGTCGATGGCGCGTGATGGCCTTGGCGAACCGCTTGCGCAGCGGCGTGGGGAAGTAGCGCGCGAGGTCGACCGCGAGATACGGGTCCTCGGGCAGATCGGAGTTCAGCAGCGCCTCGTAAAGCGTCATCTTGCTGTACGCGAACAACACCGAGATCTCCGGCCGGGTGAACCCGACGCCCGCCTTCTGGCGCTCGGCGATGGTTTCGTCGTCGGGCAGGTCCTCGACCTCGCGGTCGAGCCCGCCGGCGCGCTCGAGGCTGCGGATGAGCCGCGCCTGCGCCTCCATGAGCGACAGGCCCAGCGTCTCGGCCAGACTTATGGCCTGGGTCTGCCGGTAGTTGTCGACGAGCACGAGCTGGGCGACCTCGTCGGTCATCTTGGCAAGCAGCGCGTCGCGCTGCTTCACGGTCATGTCGCCGGCGGCGACGGGGTCGCCGAGCAGCACCTTGATGTTGACCTCGTGGTCGGAGCAATCGACGCCGGCCGAGTTGTCGATGGCGTCGGTATTGACGCGCACGTCGGCGAGCCCCACCTCGATGCGCCCGCGCTGGGTGAGTCCCAGGTTGCCGCCCTCGCCAACGACCCGGCAGCGCAGCTCTTTGCCGTCGACGCGCACCGCGTCGTTGGCGCGGTCGCCGACCTCGGCGTGGCTTTCGTGGCTCGCCTTGACGTAGGTGCCAATACCGCCGTTCCACAACAAATCGACCGGCGCCAGCAGAAGCGCGCGGATCAGCTCGTTGGGCGTCAGCTTGTCGCGGTGGATGCCCAGCGCCTTCTTCATCTCGGGCGTAACGGGAATCGACTTGGCCTTGCGCTCGAACACGCCGCCGCCGCTGGAGATGAGCCGCGCGTTGTAGTCGGGCCAGGTCGAGCGCGGTTTCTCGAACAGGCGCTTGCGCTCCTTGTACGACTTCGCCACGTCGGGCTCGGGGTCGACGAAGATGTGCATGTGGTTGAAGGCGCCGACGAGCCTGATGTGCTTCGACAAGAGCATGCCGTTGCCAAACACGTCGCCCGCCATGTCGCCGATGCCGACGCAGGTGAACTCGCTGGCCTGGATGTCGAGGCCGAGCTCGCGGAAGTGGCGCTTGACCGATTCCCAGGCGCCGCGCGCGGTAATGCCCATGCCCTTGTGGTCGTACCCGCTCGAGCCTCCGCTGGCGAAGGCGTCGCCGAGCCAGAAACCGTAGTCGGCGGCAATGCCGTTGGCGATGTCGGAGAAGGTGGCAGTGCCCTTGTCGGCGGCGACGACGAGATATTCGTCGTCGTCGTCGTAGCGCACCACCTCGGGCGGCGGCACGATCTCGCCGGCAACGAGGTTGTCGGTGATGTCGAGCAGGCCCGACATCATCGTCTTGTAGCAGGCGACGACCTCGTCCATCAGCGCCTCGCGGTCGCCGCCCGCGGGCGGGCGCTTGACCACGAAGCCGCCCTTGGCGCCGACCGGAACGATGACCGCGTTCTTCACCATCTGCGCCTTCATCAGGCCGAGTACCTCGGTGCGGAAGTCCTCGCGCCGGTCGGACCAGCGGATGCCGCCGCGGGCGACGCTGCCGCCGCGCAGGTGCACCGCCTCGAGGCGCGGCGAGTAGACGAAGATCTCGCGCCACGGCCGCGGCAGGGGCAGCTCGTCGACGGCCAGCGAATCGAGCTTGAACGAGAGATACGGCTTGGCCGCGCCGTCGGCCCCGGCCTGGAAGTAGTTGCTGCGCAGCGTCGCCTGGACGAGGTTGTGGAAGCGCCGCAAGATGCGATCCTCGTCGAGGTTGGCGACGGCGTCGAGCGCCGCGTCGATGCGCGCGGTGATTCCGGCGGCGTGCTTGTCTCGGCCCTTGGCGCGCCCGGGGTCGAAGCGGGTCACGAACAGCTCGACGAGCATGCGCGCGAGCGCCGGATTATCGGCGAGCGTCTCCTCCATGTAGTCCTGGCTGAAGGGGATGCCGGACTGGCGCAGGAACTTGCAGTAGGCGCGCAGGATCACGACCTCGCGCCAGGCGAGGCCGGCGCCGAGAACGAGCTGGTTGAAACCGTCGTCCTCGACCTCGTTCGTCCAGATCTTGGCGAAGGCGTCCTGGAACGGCTCCCTCACCCGCGGCACCTCGATCTCGATGCCGCGCCGGCTCTCCATGGCGAAGTCGTGGATCCAGTAGCCGCCCTCGTCATCCTCGGGCGCGATCAGGTACGGCGTTTCCTCGATGACCTTGAGGCCCATGTTCTCGAGCACGGGCAGGATGTCGGACAGCGGCACCGGGTCGCTCGGGTGGTAGATCTTGAAGTGGAGGATTCCCTCGGGCGCGTCGATGCGGTTGTAGAGGTTCATGGCCACGTCGTCGGCGCCCTCGAGTCCTTCGATCTTGGCCATGTCGAACACCGCGCTCTGGGCGCTGAAGTCGTCGCGGTAGCCGGGCGGGAACGCCTCGCGGTAGCGGTGATAGAGCGAGATGCCACGCGCCTCGCCCCAGCGCTCGATCGAGGCGTCGCGCAAATCGTCGGTCCACAGCCGGGTCGCGGCGACGAGCCGCGCCTCGATCTCGTCGGTGTCGTACTCGGGCACCTCGCCGGCCGGCGTGTGGACGATGAAATGCAGGCGCGCCATCACCGCCTCGGACACCTGTGCGGTGAACTCGGCCGAGGTGCCGTCGAGTTGCTCGATCAGGAGGTCCTGCATGCGCAGCCTGAGCGCGGTGTTGTAACGCTCGCGCGGCACGAAGACGAGGCAGGAGAAGAAGCGCGCGTACGAGTCGCGGCGGATGAACAGGCGGAGGCGCTGGCGCTCCTCGAGATGGAGGATGCCGTGGGCGATGTCGAAAAGGTCGTCGTCGCCGATCTGGAACAGCTCGTCGCGCGGATAGCTCTCGATGATGTTCAAGAGCGCCTTGCCGTTGTGGCTGTTGGGCGCGAACCTCGAGCGCTCGAACACCTTGCCCAGCTTGTGGCGCAGGATCGGGATCGAACGCGGATTGCGGTTGTAGGCGGCCGAGGTAAAGAGGCCGACGAAGCGACATTCGCCGGTCACCGCGCCCTTCTTGTCGAAGCGCTTGACGCCGATGTAGTCCATGTACACCGGCCGGTGCACCGTGGCGCGGGTGTTCGTCTTGGTGATGATGAGAAGCTGTCTGGTGTTGGCGAAGGCGGCGACCTCGGGCTTGAGCGGCGTGTCGCTGCGCTTGAGCGATTCGGGCAGGACGCGGCGCAGCACCCCGAGACCCGATTCGGCGTCGAGCCGCAGGTATTCCTTGGATCCCTTGCGCTCGAGCCGGTACTCGCGCGCCCCGAGGAAGGTGAAGTTATCGTCGCGGATCCACTCGAGGAACGCCTTGCCCTCGGCGATCTCGTCCTCGGGCAGCGCCGGCGGCGCGGTCGCCAGCTCGTCGATCATGGCGTCGACCCTGGCGAGCATCGACCGCCAGTCTTCGACCGCCGCGCGGACGTCCTCGAGCACCCGTTCGAGGCTCTCGCGTATGACGTCGCATGCCCCTTCGGTCGACTGCTGGGTCACCTCGACGTGAAGGACCGATTCGGCGACCGCGTCCTTGGCCTTGGCGTCCGCCTCGAGCACGTCGACGAGCTTGCCGTCTGCGTCGCGGCGTATGCGCATGATCGGGTGGATCAGAAGATGAACGGTGAGATCGTGGCGGTTGAGGGCGGCGGCGACCGAGTCGACGAGAAACGGCATGTCGTCGTTGACGATCTCGACGATCGTGTGCGTCGACTGCCAGCCATGCTCTTCGTGCAGCGGGTTGAAAACGCGAATCTTGGGCTGGCCCGGCTTGCGCTTGCGCGCGAAACGCCAGATCGCGAGCGCCTCGCCGAACAGGTTGTCGACGGTGAAGCCCGCGAGATCCTCCGGTGCGACGTCGGCGTAGTACCTGCGCACGAAGCGCTCGACCAGCGGCGCGTCGGCGCGCGGCAACCGTTCGTGGATCTGCGCGACGACCCCTTCGACCAGTTCGCTTTTGTGGTCTTTCGCCCGCGACTTCATGACACGCCTGTCCACGGTGCGTCGGCGACCCGAATACACGGTGCGCCGGCGACTCAAATTGGGATACTAGGTCATCGAAGGAAATTGTACACCTCGCCGACGGCTGTTCGATCGTTTACGAGAAGTATTCACATAGCGTTGCGGCCGTGGAGGCGCGGCCTACAATGTGGAGGTCGGCGCCAGGCAGCCATAAGGCGCCCGCACCCAGCGGCCGGCGAATTCGATTCAAGGGGAGGCAACGGCAACAGGATTGTTCACCGAGGCGCGCAAGCGTCTCAAATCAGCGGCGAAGTTCCTCGACGTCGATCGCGAGGTTCTCGAGAAGCTCAAATATCCGAAGGAGACGCTGGCGGCGACGCTGGCGGTGCGCATCGCCGGCGCCATCCAGTCACACGGAACCAAGGCGTTCTTCGCCTCGTGACCGGCGGACCCCCGGGGCGATGAAATTTTATTGCCCGTGAGGAAACGTTGAGCTAGCGTCGTTTCAAGGCATCCGGGGGCATTCCCGGCGCGGGGACGCGCGTGTCCCCGGCGCACCGCCAGGCCCGCCGCGCCTCGTTGATCGTGACCCCGCGCGGAGAGCGTGCGCCGCCATGCCATTCGGTCTGCTCAAGTACGGCCTGTCGAAGAAGCACCCGGCTGGGCGGCATTTCCGCGCCCCCGGCGCGCTCAAGCCGTCGTACGACGTGGTCATCATCGGCGGCGGCGGCCACGGCCTCGCCACCGCCTACTATCTCGCCAGGGATCACGGCATCACCGACGTCGCGGTGCTCGAGAAGGGCTACATCGGCGGCGGCAACACCGGGCGCAACACCGCCATCATCCGCTCGAACTACCTGACGCCCGAGGGCGTGCACTTCTACGACGAATCGATCCGCCTCTTTCGGGCGCTCTCCCAGGAGTTCGACTACAACATCCTCTACTCCGAGCGCGGCCACTTCACCCTCGCCCACACCGACGGGGCGCTGCGCACCATGCGCTGGCGCGCCGAGGTCAACAAGCACCTCGGCGTCGATTCGGAGCTGGTGCTGCGCGACGAGCTCGCCACGCTGGTGCCCCAGCTCGACCTGTCGGAGAACGTGCGCTACCCGGTGCTCGGCGCGCTCTACCACGCCCCCGGCGCGATCGCGCGCCACGACGCCGTCGCCTGGGGCTACGGCGGCGTCGCCAGCCGGCTCGGCGTCGACATCCACCAGAAGACCGAGGTTCTCGGCATCGCGCACGAGAACGGCCGCCTCACCGGCGTCGTCACCGACCACGGCACCGTCAACTGCGGCAAGGCGGTGCAGATGGTGGCGGGCTCGTCCTCGGTGCTCGCCAGGATGGCGGGGTTCACCGTGCCGATCCGCACTATTCCCCTGCAGGACTGAGTCTCGCAGCCGCTCAAGCCTTTCCTCGACTCCATCGTAGTCTAGGTCAGCCTGCACATCTATATCTCGCAGTCGCCGCGCGGCGAGCTGGTGATGGGCGGCGCAACCGACCCCTATCCGCTCTATTCGACGCGCTCGAGCCTCGAGTTCAAGGAAGGGCTGATGGCCCACATC
>JAZFVR010000342.1:0-4335 GCA_036447835.1 Alphaproteobacteria bacterium
CGGGCGCCGGCCCTGCCGTCGAGCTGGAACGCGCCCGCCATCGCCCCGGCGTCGGCGGCGTTCTGCACCTGGGTGCGGACGATCGCCAGGCGCCCGATGTCGAAGACGATGACGCTGGCGCCCATCAGCGCGGTGATGACGAACCCGACGTAGATCGCGATGCTGCCGCGCCGGTTGCCGAAGAAGTTCGCGAGGGACGGCCGCGGGGCGCGCCCCTTCCAAGCTGCTGGGGAGCAGCGTTCAAGAATTCGAATGGCCATCGTTTTCACCCTGAACCTCCTGGGTTAGCCGTTGCACCCGATGCCGTACCCCGCCTCGCAGTCCCCTTCTGCTCACGCTCGCGAACCATTTAGGCTCAGAAGGGTAAATAAATCGTAAATACTTACCATCCTCTTTGGTAAATAGCATAAATTCTAATCAAATTAATACTTTAACACGTTAAGGTTAATCGAAATAAATAATGAATTTCTTTAAACTTCAACGATCCAGAGTCTTTACCAAAACTGTCGTCGACGCAGAATCGGCACCGGCGGCGGGTCGTTCTGCCCGTCGCGACGCCGCCGCGCGCCTCAATCGCGTCAGTCGAGGAGGCGGACGTTGGTGGATATATCGCTCGAATTGGCCGAGGTCAGCTTGCGGACGATCTCGCCGACGATCGGCGCGTTGTTGCCGTTGCCCGTGATCGGCTCGGTGATGAACAGCTCGAGGATCGCCATGTCCCGCATGTCGATATCGGTGCGGCCCGAGACGCCGAGCAACTGGCACTGGACGACCGCGGCCTTCATGACGCGCCGGGTGAGGTCGGTCGACGGCGTGCTGGTCGGTACGCCGGCGGCGGGGATGTCTTCGCCCGGCGGCGACACGACGGTGTAGCCCTGGGAGGCGAGGCCGCTGGTGTCGGCGGGCAGAGGATAGACCGTGTCGGCGCCGTCGCTCGCGAAGCCCTCGCCCATCTCGTAGAGATACGCCTGGTAGCGGGTGACGATGCCGGCCGGAAGGGCGCCGCCGTGCTCGGCGGTCCAGTAGTCGCTCGGGCTCCACGAGCCGTTGCCGAGGACGTTGGCCTGAAACACGCTGTCGCGCGGATAGGTCATGATGTCGCGCGCCGGGTTGGCGAGCGATCCGATGTCGAAGCGCGAGTTCACGCCGGTGTTGACCATGTTGAAGTTGACGCCGGGCTTGGTCGACATGGTCGTCGTCGCGCACTCGTTGGTCTGCTCCGCGGCGAGGAAATCGCGCACGGTGTTGGCGCCGCAGTTGGGGTTGGAGGGCGGGCACATCAAGCCGAAGTTGCCCGGCGCCGGGTTGTTGCCGCCCATCCTGATGAGGATCTGCTTGCCCGCGGCCGCCGCCTCGGTGAGGTCCTGCAGGCCCTGCTCGTCGGTATTGCAGACCATGAGCGGCGGCGGGTCGCAGACGATCGGCGACCACGTCGCCGTGGCGTCGGCGGTGATGTTGGTGAACCCCGGGTTGGTGCTGCCGGTGAGCATGGCGAGAACGCGCGCCAGGAACAGCTTCACCGGCCGCGGCTCGATGGTCACCGTCACGGAGAGGGCGTTCTGGTCGGTCGTCGCCACGACGTTCGCCGTCGTCGACTGGGAGAAGGTCACAGTGTCGATCTGGATGTTGGAGCTGCCGCTCGTGGTCCGGAATCCGCTGCGCTGGTCGGCCGCGCCCCTGGCGACGGCATCGGCGCGGGCGCGGGCGCCGGTCTGGCTGTCGAGCTGCACCGCCGCGGCCATGGCGGCGGCGTCGGCGGCGTTCTGCACCTGGGTGCGGACGATGCCCAGGCGCCCGACGTCGAAGACGATCGTGCTGGCGCCGATCAGGGCGGTGGTGATGAACGCCACGTATATCGCAAGCGCGCCGCGCCGGTCGCCGAGGAAACTTCCGATGGCCGGACTCAGGGCACGCAACCGCCACGCGACCGTGGTGCAGCACGCCAACAAGCGAAGGGCCGTAGCTTTCACCCTAACCTCCTGGGCTACCCGTTGTGCTCTTTCGACAGTTCCCCCGCTGCAATCCCCCTTGGCACGCAATCGCCAATTTTTCATGTTTATTACATCTGTAGCGGTAAATGAACAGTAAATAATGATGATATTAGAATCAACATATCATTCAAATTCCGTCTATCTATGGTTTCAGCGCTATTAATATTTGCATGTTCTATAGATAACTTTCTTTAACTCCCCTGGGATCATGACTTGTCCGGCACACGCCGCTCACCGTCGAATGTTCGCGGCGACGGGTCGCGCGCTTGGCACGGAGGCGCGCGGGCGCGTGCAGCGGCGGCGGCGATTGCCGTTGGCCCTCGGCGCGGACTTTGCGCTACCATGGCCTCCCCCGGCGCGGTCGCGCGAGATATCGTCGTTCATGCCCGCACTCTGCCGAGACTGCCAGACCTCGATTTCCGACGACGCGCGCGCCGCGCGCTGCCCACGCTGCAAATCGCGGCGCCTGGTCCGCCACGCCGAGCTCGGCGCGCTCGCCATCGCCCATCTCGACTGCGACGCCTTCTACGCGAGCGTCGAGAAGCGCGACGATCCCGGCCTCGTCGAGCGCCCGGTGCTCGTCGGCGGGCGGCGGCGCGGCGTGGTGATGGCGGCGTGCTATGTCGCGCGGCGCTATGGCGTGCATTCGGCGATGCCCATGTTTCAGGCGCTGCGCGCGTGCCCCGACGCGGTGGTGCTGCCTCCCGACATGGCCAAGTACCAGCGGGTCGGCCGCGAGGTGCGGGCGCTGTTCCGCGAGGTGACGCCGCTCGTCGAGCCGTTGTCGATCGACGAGGCGTTCCTCGACCTCACCGGCACCGAGCGCCTCCACGGCCGCAGCCCGGCGGCGACGCTCGCGGGGCTCGCCGGGCGCATCGAGCGCGATGTCGGAATCACCGTCTCGATCGGCCTCAGCTACAACAAGTTCCTCGCCAAGATCGCGTCGGACCGCGACAAGCCGCGCGGCTTCTCGGTCATCGGCGCGGCCGAGGCGGTGGAGTTCCTCGCCGCGCAGCCGGTGAGCCTGTTGTGGGGCGTGGGCCGGGCGCTGCAACGCCGCCTCGGGGACGACGGGATCACCACGATCGGCCAGTTGCAGGGGCTCGCCGAAGGCGAGCTCGTCGCCCGCTACGGCAGCATCGGCCGCCGTCTCGCGCGCTTCGCCCGGGGCGAGGACGAGCGCCGGGTAGACCCCGACGCGGCGCTCAAGAGCGTCTCGGCCGAGACCACCTTCGACGACGACATCGCCGACCTCGCGGCGCTCGAGCGCGTGCTGTGGCGGCTGTGCGAAAAGGTATCGGCGCGGCTCAAGCGCGGCGAGGTCGCCGGCGGCGGCGTCGTGCTCAAGCTCAAGTCGGCGAGCTTCCGCCTGCGGACGCGGAGCCGCAAGCTCTCAGGCCCGACCCAGCTCGCCGAGGTGATCTACGAGACCGCGCTGCCGCTGCTCGCGCGCGAGGCCGACGGCACCCGATTTCGCCTCATCGGCATCGGCGTCGACCGTGTGACCCACGCGCGCGCCGCCGACGCGCCCGAGCTGTTCGATGCGACCCGGGACCGTCGCGCCCGCGTCGAGCGCGCTATCGACGAGGTGCGCGCCAAGTTCGGCGCCGGCGCCATCGCCAAGGGCCGCGGCCTCGCCGTCGATAGCGGTTGAGCCGCGGGAAAGGGGGCAGCCGGTGTCGCGTGTCGACGGCATTCTCGAGTTCTGGTTCGGCGCCGCCGACGATCCCGGCTACGGCGCGCCCCGCGAGGCGTGGTTCAAGAAGGACCCGGCGTTCGACGCCGAGGTGCGCAAGCGGTTTTCCCTGGATTACGAGCTCGCCGCCGGCGGCGGACTCGACCAGCTGCGCTCGAGCCCGCGCTCGGCGCTGGCGCTGATCCTGGTGCTCGACCAGTTCCCGCGCAACATGTTCCGCGACAACCCACGCGCCTACGCCGCCGACGCGAAGGCGCGCGACGTGGCGCGCTGGGCGGTCGAGGCGAAGTTCGACCAGGCGCTGCTGCCGGTCGAGCGCCAGTTCGTCTACCTGCCCTTCGAGCACAGCGAGGAGCTTGCCGACCAGCGCCGCTCGGTCGCGCTCTTGTCCCGGCTCCCCGACGGTCCGAACACCCGCCATGCGCTCGATTGGGCGCGGCGTCATCTCGAGATCATCGAGCGCTTCGGGCGCTTCCCCCATCGCAACGCCATCCTCGGTCGCGAGACGACGGCCGAGGAAGCGGCGTTCCTCAGCGGGCCCGGCTCGTCTTTCTGATGTCGATTTCGTGAACTCCCCGAAGGCGCGCCTGATAGCGGCACCTTTACATTTGTCACGTCCGGGAATTAAGGGGACACCTTACTTAATTC